>CBDUNQ010000082.1:0-7916 GCA_965368625.1 uncultured Gammaproteobacteria bacterium | reverse complement strand
GATTATCAACCTGCTATTCGTAAACTGTATGCTGAAATGAAGGAGGTAGATAAGGAAATCAAAAATCTACTTGCCTATATAAAAAAGTTAGATGGTCCACCAAAATCTATCGCTGAAGAAATCATGGATCTTGAACAGAAGCAAGAGGAACTAGCCATTGAACGAAAAAATAGTGCAGACCAGCTTCAGGATATTGAGCATATTATTCCCAGAGCTGTAGAAAAATACCATGCCTTAGTTAAGAATATGCCAGAGTCATGCGATGGGTATATTCCACCACTTAGAGCCAAGGTTAGTAAGTTGCTTGGTGGAGAGGTAATAGTCGGCCCAAAGGTCAATGGGGAGCTTGAGGGTACCTACCGAGGGTCCTTTTCAGGACTCCTCGGTTTGGTAAATGAAGTTAAAATAAGTGACGGAACCCTAAAGCGCCCCTTTTTTATTCCAGCCAGATCACCGGATGTGATTGAGTTCAGGCCGCCGAGGCATGGGCAGGTCCCTTGCTGAAACTCAGCACTTCACCGTCCACATCGATCCGGATCACATCATTGGGGCCAAAGCGGCCGGCAAGGATTTCCTGGGCAAGAGGGTTTTCAAGCTGCTGCTGTATGGCACGCTTGAGGGGTCTTGCACCGTATACCGGATCGAAACCGGCTTCGCCCAGGCGATCCAGCGCGGCATCGCTGAGTTCCAGACTCATATCGCGATCCGCCAGGCGTGCCTTGAGATAACCGATCTGAATACTGGTAATGGCACGGATCTGTTCCTGACCCAGGGGATGGAATACCACCACTTCATCAATGCGATTGATGAACTCAGGACGGAAGTGGGTACTGACCACACCCATCACTTCCGACTTCATCTGCGCATAATTATCTTCTCCTGCCAGTTCCTGAATCCGCTCACTGCCCAGGTTGGACGTCATGATAATCACGGTGTTGCGGAAATCCACGGTACGCCCCTGCCCATCGGTGAGGCGCCCATCGTCCAGCACCTGCAACAGTACATTGAATACATCGGGGTGAGCCTTTTCCACTTCATCCAGCAACACCACCGAATAGGGTTTGCGCCGCACGGCTTCCGTCAGATAGCCGCCTTCGTCATAGCCCACGTAGCCGGGAGGCGCACCGATGAGCCGTGCCACCGAATGCTTTTCCATGAATTCCGACATATCGATGCGCACGATGGCTTCTTCGGTATCGAACAGGAAGGAAGCCAGGGTTTTGGTCAATTCCGTCTTGCCCACTCCGGTGGGGCCCAGGAACAGGAAGGAACCATTGGGACGATTGGGATCGGCCAGTCCGGCCCGGCTGCGGCGAATGGCATTGGCCACCACCTTGAGGGCTTCATCCTGACCCACCACGCGTTGTGCCAAAGCCTCTTCCATACGCAGTAATTTATCCCGCTCCCCTTCCAGCATCTTGGATACCGGAATACCGGTCCATTTGGAAACCACTTCCGCGATTTCTTCATCGGTGACATTGTTGCGCAACAACTGCATATCCTGCATTTCCGCCTGGGAAGCCATATCCAATTGTTTTTCCAGTTCGGGAATGCGCCCGTACTGCAGCTCCGAGGCGCGGGTCAGGTCACCGGCACGATGGGCGGTATCCAATTCCTTGCGGGCCACTTCCAGGGCTTCCTTGATGTGATGCGTCCCCTGCACCGCCGCCTTTTCCGATTTCCAGATTTCATCCAGATCGGAAAATTCCCGATCCAGCTTGCCGATTTCCGTCTCCAGGGCTTCGAGCCGCTTGCGCGAGGCATCATCGGTTTCCTTCTTCAGGGCTTCACGCTCAATCTTCAATTGAATCAGCCGTCGCTCCAACCGGTCCATGACTTCCGGTTTGGAATCGATTTCCATTCGAATGCGCGATGCAGCTTCATCCACCAGATCGATGGCCTTATCGGGTAATTGCCGGTCGGTAATGTAGCGATGCGACAGGGTGGCCGCGGCAACGATGGCCGGATCGGTAACATCCACCCCATGATGTACTTCATAGCGTTCTTTCAAACCGCGCAATATGGCAATGGTGTCTTCCACACTGGGCTCATCCACCAACACCTTCTGGAAACGCCGCTCCAGCGCGGCATCCTTTTCGATGTATTTGCGGTATTCATCCAGGGTGGTGGCGCCCACGCAGTGCAGCTCGCCACGCGCCAGGGCGGGCTTGAGCATGTTTCCGGCATCCATGGAGCCTTCCGCCTTACCCGCACCCACCATGGTATGCACTTCATCAATGAACAGAATGATCTGGCCTTCCTGCTTCGCCAGGTCATTGATAACCGCCTTGAGCCGTTCTTCGAATTCACCGCGGAATTTGGCGCCGGCAATGAGTGCCCCCATATCCAGGGACAGCAGGCGCTTGTGCTTCAAGCCCTCGGGAACTTCTCCATTGACAATGCGCTGCGCCAAGCCTTCCACAATGGCGGTTTTACCCACACCGGGTTCACCGATGATCACCGGGTTGTTCTTGGTACGACGCTGCAATACCTGAATGGTACGACGAATTTCATCATCGCGGCCGATCACCGGATCCAGCTTGCCCTGCTCGGCACGCTCGGTCAGATCGATGGTGTATTTTTCCAGGGCTTGCCGTGATTCCTCGGCATTGGGGTCATCCACCTTTTGACCGCCACGCAATTTATCAATGGCCTGTTCCAATGCGCCCTTGACGGCGCCAGCCTTGCGCAGCAGTTCGCCCAGTGAACCCTTATCATCCACCGCTGCCAGCACAAACAGCTCCGAAGAGATGTACTGGTCATTGCGTTGCTGTGCGAGTTTATCGGTGAGGTTCAGTACCCGGGTCAGGTCGGTGGAAATATGAACATCACCACCCGTGCCTTCCACCTGGGGCAGTTTGTCGAGTAATTCACCCAGATGCGAACGCACCAGGTTCACATTGACGTTGGCCTGCTGCAGCAAGTGGCGCGCAGACCCACCGGCTTGATCCAGGAGTGCAATCATCACGTGCGCCGGCTCGATGTACATATGATCACGCCCCAGGGCAAGGCTTTGCGCATCGCTCAGGGCGGATTGAAATTTGCTGGTCAGTTTATCCATTCGCATGAGTGCGGATTCTCCCGAAAACCGAAATTGATACTGTCCAGAATAATGGGGGTCCCATGGGGTTTTTCAAGTACTGCGGTGCTCTGCGACCGGCACAGCGCCGGAAAGATTTCAGGGAAAAAAACGCGGTGACAACCGATAAACCAAACGAAATCAATAACAAGCCAGAATCAGAAGGGTGTCTGCTCACAACCCAGCAAGCGCGCATATTCTTCCCGCTCCCGCGTATTGGCACGCTCCTGGAACAGCCGCAACAAGCGATCCAGGTGATACAGGTGTTCCACCCGCGCCAAATGGTTCAGGGCGCGCTCCAATTCCACTTCGGCATTCATCAGGGACCAATAGGCACGCTGTGACTCCACCAGCAGGGGATACTCTGGCTGGCGCACAATGTACGCCTGGGCTTGTTCCAGATCCTGTTCCAGGAAGCGTTTGTAGCCCAGGGTATGCACTGCGTTGAGTGCGGGCCAGCGCGCCACCAGGGCATAGCGTATGGGGTCGCGTAGGTTATTGATCTCGGCGCGGATTTCCTCGCGCTGCCGAGTGGTATTCTGCAACTGCTGCAACAGGGCTTCACGGCGTTGCGACAAGGCAGGTGACACCGGCTCCACGCCCAGATCGCTGGCCAATGCAGCGGCCAATTGGCCATAGTGGCTCTCTTCGTTGGACAGGGGCCACCAGCGCGCATACCAGGGCGACCAGCGCAGCAGGTAATCCTCACTGGTAGCGCGTGGCATATCGGTGCTGCGTGCCGCCCGCAAGGCATACAGGTGAGCCTCGTAAGGAGTGACCCGGGTATCCGCATCAAGATCCGGTGAAAATGCCAGAGGGTCACCGGTACGCGCCTTTCCCGCCAGGGCGGCAAAGAAGTAGGTGCTGTAATCCTGATAGTTACCCACTTCCAACACCGGTGAACAACCTTCGGCCGGCTGGTCTTCCGCCACCGCCATAAAGCCACAACGGGAGTACTCATTCAAACCCTGGTCGGCATTGGCATCAACATAGACCATGCGGGCGAAACCACCGGCATAACACTGGGTAAATACAAAGCGGGTCAGGGCTTCTCTATTGCCCCGAGACAGTAATTGCTGCAAATCGGTGACCGTCCAATCCGTGTAGTTCCATAGCTCCAGGGTATTGTCGAGGGGGGTTTCCCCTTCACGGCCATGGCCATTGAATATCAGCCAAAAGCGATCGGCAGGCTGCAACTGTTCCAGGGCGGCTTGCAGGACAGGCTGCAGCTCATCAGCCTGAGTACTGCCTGCCACCTGGTCCAGGCGATGGTTGCGATAGATTTCACCATTGGAAAGGTAACTGTCCAGAACACGCGCCAGGGGTTGCAGACGGTCAGGGGTTTCCGCTACCGGCCGCCATTCCAGCACATCAGGATAGTGATGATCGCCATCCGTGAAGTACACCCGCAACGCGCGCGAACCCGGCAGACCTTCAATGACGCTACGCACCCAACGCACATTCTCTTCAATCTGTGCCTGGGAATCCTCCACGGCGGGACCACCACCAATCAGCCATACCTGATCCTGCGCCCACAGGGGAGCGAGCATCAGAAAAAAACAGATGGATAAGGCCAGGCCTGTTGTTCGTGGGTTCATCAGCATGGAACCTTACCATAACTTGACTACCTTGAGCCGAAGCCATAACGCAGGCAATCGATACGCCCTGCGGGTTACTGGGCCGGGGATCTTCAAGCCTTATTTTTCTTGCCTTTGGCATACACCTTTCTGCGGAATAGATCATTGCGGCGACTCACCAGACGATCGAGAAACAACAAGCCATCCAGGTGATCCATTTCGTGTTGCACGGCACGTGCCTCAAAACCTTCCATGGCAAACTTCAGAGGATTCCCCGTCGCATCCAATGCCTGTAACTCAATGGATTCGGCGCGAATGACATTGCCGGTGAAATCGGGAACCGAAAGACAACCTTCGCGCCCCACGGCAAAGCCTTCCCAGGCGGTGATTTCCGGATTGACCAGCACCAAATAGCCGTGATTGGGAACGGGTTTCTTCATTTGGGAAACATCCACAATGACGACCCGCTCAAACCAACCCACCTGGGGAGCGGCAATGCCCACCGCCCCGGGGCCGGCGCGCCGGGTTTCTTCCAGGTCGGCAATGCGCTGCGCCAGCCCGGCATCAAAGGCGCTAACCGGAAGGGATTCCTGCTTCAGACGTTCATCGGGATAGGTGAGAATTTCCAGGGTGGCCATGGATCACCCGATCAGGGTATCGATGCTTTGCACCTCTACCTCTATGCCCCCTTCCCGCAGGGGGGCAAGTGCGGCCTCCAGGGCTTCCACGCCCTGAGAAGCTTCGCCTTCAATATGCAGCACATAAAAAGGGGCGCTGGTACTCCCCCCCACATCCGATTGCAGATCAAGAATATTGAATCCTTCGCGATGCATGGCCGAGGTAACCTGTGCCACGATACCCGCACGGTCGGCACCAAACACACTGACTCGCACATTGGGTATGCAATGTTGATGCAAGTGCCCCTCGATGGCATCCACATGCACCCGTAAACCCAGGGATTCGGCCACGGGGGTGACCAATGCCTGCAGGGCCTGCGCCCCGGGTTGATATTGCACCATCATCATGATGGTGAAATTGCCGCCCAGTCGCGCCATGGAGGTTTCCCCCAGATTGGCACCCGCCGTGAACAAGGCCTGGGAAATGGTGGCGACGATGCCGGGACGGTCTTCCCCCACCAGGGTCAACATGCACCAATGATTCACACTGCACCTCCCATAGCCTTGTTTTCTTATGCAGATATTGCGCTGAGCCTGCCACGCTGTGCAGGGCTCGCTCGAGCTTCGCACAGACGGTTCTTGCGGGCAACGCCCATGCCCTTCACAGCGGCGCAACGGAAAAGATCAATGCAGCGTGGAATGCGCCAGATAGATCAGACTGACTCCCGCCGTGATCAACAACAACTGTTGCAGGGTGGCCTTGCCTTCCAGGCGCTTGTGCAAGCCCGGTATCAAATCGGCAACGGCAATATAAATAAAGCTGGAAGCGGCTACCGCCAACACATAGGGCAAGGCATGTTCCATGGACTGTAGTGCGTAAAAGGCCAGCAAGCCCCCCAGCACCGTGGTCAAGCTGGAAATGATGTTATAGAGAAAAGCGCGGCCGCGACTGAAGCCACTGTGCAGCAACAGGGCAAAGTCACCCACTTCCTGCGGAATTTCGTGGGTGGCCACGGCCAGTGCCGTTACCACCCCAAGGTGGAAATCGGTCAGGAAAGCGGCGGCAATCAGTACCCCATCAACAAAATTATGTAACCCGTCGCCCACCAGCACCATGGTGCCAATGGCCTTTTTCTGGGCATGTTCATGGGAATGGTTGTGCAACTCTTCCGGGGCATGGACTTCACAGGTTTCATGGTGGCAATGGCGCCAAAGCACCATTTTCTCCAATAGAAAAAAGCCGAACAGGCCCAGTAATACGGTCCCGGTGATTACATGCAAATCCTCCACACCCGGACTGGCCAGGGCATGGGGCAACAGGGCCAGCAAGGCGGCCCCCAGCAATGCGCCGATGGCAAAGCTTACAAAGTGAGGCAAAAGATCGGTGCGGACCCGCTCCGGTAACAGCAGGAACACCGAGGCGGCAAGCACACTCAGCACCCCTCCAATGAGGCAGAACAACACGATCCAGAAGAGCAAAGACATTCCATCCAATCCGATTTACGCAAGCCTCGCGGCCGCCGGTAAGCGGCGCATCATACCCCAGGAGGCAATCACCTCCTAGCCTGCCAAACATTCAGCAAACATTCAGGACACCCACCGAATACAGAACCTATTCACACTATCAGGACACCCATGATTTGGGTAATTCTGGACACCCACATAATCACCCACACAATCAGGACACCCATGATAATTCTGGACACCCACAGATTGCCCACAGATTGGCGCACCGGCCGGAAGAGGGAAATTCACCACAGACAAACATTAATCTAAAGAAAAAACAGATTGTTAGGTGCGCTTTCCCGGCTCACGGTCCGACTCACGCCAAATAAGACTGGCCATTCGCCCGGTGACGCCATCACGTCGGTAGGAGTAAAACCGGTCGGCTTCCTGCAGGGTGCAATGATCCCCGCCATAGACTTCATCCACGCCGCGCCGGGCCAGTCGCAGCCGCGCCAGACCATATAGATCGGCAAGCCAATGCCCGGCACGGGTTTCCTGAAAGGCGGCCGCCGCGGCCGGGTCTTGCGCCAGAAAGGCATTGCGTACTTCTTCACCCACTTCAAAGGACTGGGGCCCGATGGCCGGCCCCAGCCAAACCATGGGTGCCGCATCCCGAAAGGTATCCAGGGCCGCTTCCACCACTCCGGCCGCCAGGCCGCGCCAACCGGCATGCACGGCGGCCACTTGCTGACCATCATGGCTGCAGCATAATACCGGCAGACAATCGGCGGTCAGTACTGCACAGACCACCCGGGGCTCGCGGGTATAACTGCCATCGGCCTGCAGGGCCGCCTGCCCGGGACCCGTAACCCGGGCTGCATTGACGACCCGGTTGCGGATCATCACCGACATGATCCGCCAGGTTCCATTGCGCATAGGGGGCCTGGCTGACCCCGCCCTGGCGCAAGGTGGTAAAGGCGTGCACCCCCGGCGGCGCCGGCCAGTCTGCCATCAATACGGGGGGCGTAGCGGAGGTCATTCGGACGCTTCCTGTGCAGCCAACTGTGCATCGGTCCGCAGCGTGGCCAACAGTCCCTGCATATCATCGGGCAAGGGAATTTCCCAGGCACATACCTCTGCACTTTGCGGGTGAGTCAGGGTAAGGCGGATGGCGTGCAATGCCTGGCGGGGAAACGA
>CBDUNQ010000081.1:0-7955 GCA_965368625.1 uncultured Gammaproteobacteria bacterium | reverse complement strand
CCCAAAGGGGTTCTATGCGCAAGGCCGGTATCTATTGAATGCACTGCCATGCCATAGAGATACCGGCGTTCGCCGGCATGACGGAGTTATTCTTGACCGCCTTAACCCAAAGAGTAAGGTATTCACGTACAAAGCAGCCGTCATTGCGAGCGAAGCGCGGCAATCTCCCTGGGTTGGCCGTTACTCTCCCGGAACCGGAAAGACAGGTGCCGGAGGTAAGAGATTGCTTCACTTCGTTCGCAATGACGGAGGTTTAAAAAGGATCGTCATACCGGCGTGCCTCGACCCGCAGGGTGAGGTACGCATAATGTGACCAGATCGTGCGGAGCACGATGGGGAATCCCTGATGATCCCCAAAAGGGATCTAGGGGCAACCCAAAGGGGTTCTATGCGCAAGGCCGGTATCTATTGAATGCACTGCCATGCCATAGAGATACCGGCGTTCGCCGGCATGACGGAGTTATTCTTGACCGCCTTAACCCAAAGAGTAAGGTCGTCACGTACAAAGCAGCCGTCATTGCGAGCGAAGCGCGGCAATCTCCCTGGGTAGGCAGTCATTTTCCCGGAACCGGAAAGACGGGTGCCGGGTGCTGGAGATTGCTTCATTTCGCCGGCATGACGAGCCCTTCCTTGATCCCAATGAATACGGTGAATCCCGGCATTCCAGCCCATTGCCGGTGACGTCCGTATGGAGTCGGAGAATGGTATAGAATGGGCTTTTTTCCAGCATCCCTGGGCGCGTGTTCACCGGTCCCGGGGCGTTGAACCAGAACATCCGGAGACGAATGGTGATGCTGTGCAGGGTTGGATTCCTAGTGAGGGCATGTACAGGGCTGTGTCTGTTCATGCTGGTGGCCTGTAGTCACACGCCACGCATTCCAGCCACCACTATCCATGAAAATGTACATAGCGGTGGCAGTCTGGTGCGCTTCAATGATACGCAGACGCTACTGCTTTCGGCAGGCTGGGAGGGAAGGGTATTTCTCTGGCAGCTGCCAAAGGGGGAAAGGTTCACCAGCTGGCAGGTGCATGAGGGCAGTATCAATGGCGCCCTGTTTCTGGGAGAGGGGCAGGATCAAGTGTTGACCGCCGGCTATGATGGGCGCCTGGTGCGCTGGTCCCTGGATGGCACGCGATTGCTGGAGCGGCAGACCGGCTCACCCATTATGGCCATGGCGGCCCATGAGTCCGCCAATCTGCTGGTCACCGGCCATGAAGATGGGCAGGTACGGCGTTGGTGGCTGGATACGCTCAAAGTAAAGGATACCATCCACCTGCACGGTCATGCCGTCAAAGCCATGGCCTTGAACAGGGTGGATGGCCGCCTGGCCGTAGCCGATGAAAATGCCCGTGTCATGCTCATTGATGAGGATGGCTCCTGGCGGGATTTACCACCAGGCCCAACCCGCACCTGGACCCTGGATTTCTCACCTGACGGCCAAACCCTCATGGGAGCCGGCTGGTTTCGCCTGCATCGCTGGTCCCTGGCCGAAGGAACCCTGCAAACGCTGCGCACCGAACACCTCGGCATTATAAAATCCCTGCATTACAATGCCACGGGTGAGTACCTGGTCAGTATCAGCCGGCAAACGGACAGTGCCGTGAATTTTCTGGATCCACAGACGGGCGCTACCCTGCAGCGTTTTCAGAAGCATGCCCTGTGTGGCGGCGATGTGCGTTTGTCGCCGGCAGGGGATTTTCTTGCCAGCACCGCCGATGATGCCAGCGTGCGTATCTGGGACTTGCGCCAAGTGGCCCCGGCCAGTTTTGACTGAGTACCGGGATTCAGCGCCAAGGATTTCTCTGCAACCCTGTTGATTCGCTATTGGCGACCTTTGCCTTATGGAAGACGCTTCTCTCTGGGCCCTGTTTATCAGTGCCTTTGTTTCATCCACCCTGTTGCCTGGAGGGTCCGAAGCCTTGCTGCTGTACCTGTCGCAGGAAGCATCGGCGCAGCCCTACACCCTGCTGTGGGTGGCCACCCTGGGTAATACCCTGGGTGGCTTGACGTCCTGGGGCATTGGCTGGCGCTTTCCGGCGCGCAAACTGGTGCGTGTTGAGCATCAGCAGGCGGTGGCGCGGGTACAGCGCTGGGGAAGCCCGCTGTTGCTATTGTCCTGGATGCCGCTGATCGGTGACCCCTTGTGCGTGGCCGCGGGCTGGTTGCGTATTCCGTTCTCACTGGCACTGTTGTTTATCGGTGTGGGCAAGGCCGTGCGATATGCCGTATTACTCTGGGTGTTTTAGCCGACTTCCCCTTGCGGCTCTTCCCTCATGCCGACACTCTGCACTGTAGGAGCGAGCGCAGCTCGCGAACCGGTGTGGCACAAACCATCGCCAGCTGCGCTCGCTCCTGCAGGAGGCTAGCCCTTTCGGGCAAGGGACGTTCCGGTGAGATGATGTTAGAATAGCCATCGGCGCTCCCGCCTTAGTTTTCACCCCAGCTTCCGAGATTGTGTGCCATGTCAGCGCGGATTCGCGAAATCCCCTACAACTATACTTCTTTCTCCGATCGTGAAATCGTAATCCGTTTTCTCGGCGCCCAAATGTGGCCCATCATTGAAGAATTGCGCGGATCTCGGCGCACTGGCCGTTCCGCCCGCATGTTATTCGAAGTATTGGGTGATCTCTGGGTGGTGACGCGCAATCCGTATATTCAGGATGACTTGCTGGAAAACCGCAAACGTTTTGAATCCCTGACCCATGCATTGCACCACCGTCTCGATCAGGTGGTGGCCCGTGCCGATGACAATGCCCTGGCCCTGCAACTGGAAGGCAAGGCCCGGCAAGCAGTGCGCGCCTTTGAAGAATGGTTTCCCCGCACCCGGCAATTGCGTGCCGCCATCGGCCGCAAGCTGGGGCGTATCACCCGTAAGGATAATATTGACTTTGGCGGCCTGGCGCGGGTATCCCATGCCACCGATGCCACGGACTGGCGTGTGGAATTACCGTTCGTGGTGGTGTCACCCGACAGTGAAGCGGAAATGGCGGGGGTGGTGCGTGCCTGCATCGAACTGGGCTTGACCATTATTCCCCGCGGTGGAGGCACCGGGTATACCGGAGGCGCTGTGCCTCTGCATGGTGACACGGTGGTCATCAATACGGAAAAACTGGAGGGCCTGGGCAGCGTAACCCAGGCGCAACTGGAAGGAGTGAGTGGCACCGTGGCCACCATCCGTGCCGAGGCAGGGGTGGTTACCCGCCGGGTGAGCGATGCAGCGGCGGCGGCAGGTTATGTGTTTGCCGTGGATCCCACTTCACAGGATGCCTCGACCATTGGCGGCAATGTGGCCATGAATGCCGGCGGTAAAAAAGCGGTACTGTGGGGAACCACCCTGGATAATCTGGTTTCCTGGCGCATGGTGACGCCGGAAGGTTTGTGGTTGGAAGTGGAGCGCATCAACCATAACCTCGGCAAGATTCATGAGCAGGAACAGGTGCAGTTCCGTATCCATCGTTATGAGGCCGATGGCACAACACCCATGGCGGAACCCGAAGTGATGACCCTGCCGGGCCGGGCCTTGCGCAAGGAAGGGCTGGGTAAGGATGTCACCGATAAATTCCTGGGTGGTTTGCCGGGAATCCAAAAAGAAGGTTGTGATGGCATGATCACATCCTCGGTATTCATTCTGCACCGCATGCCGGCTTATACCCGTACCGTATGCCTGGAATTCTTTGGCAACGACATCAGTCGGGCGGTGCCCGCCATTGTGGAAAGCAAGGATTACCTCGATGGTCGCCAGGATGTGGTGCTGGCAGGCCTGGAACACCTGGATGAGCGCTATGTGCGTGCGGTGAAATACAGTACCAAGGCACCGCGCCGCGAATTGCCCAAGATGGTGTTGGTGATGGATGTGGCGGGGGATACTGAATCCGCCGTCGCCGATGCCGCCTCCCATGTGGTGCGCCTGGCCAATCAGCGCGATGCCGAAGGCTTTATTGCGGTCAGCCCCGAAGCGCGCCGCAGCTTCTGGGCCGACCGGGCGCGAACCGCCGCCATTGCCGCTCATACCAATGCCTTCAAGATCAATGAAGATGTGGTGATTCCCCTGCCACGGCTCAATGAATACAACGAAGGTATTGAGCGCATCAATATTGAGCAGTCCACGCGCAACAAGGTGGCCATGATTGATGCCGTGCTCGCCTATCTCGAAAGTGAACCCCGTGATCTGGTGGCGGATCCCGATTTTGAAGACAGCGAAGAAACCCGCGCCATTATTGCCGGCAAGCAACAGCTGGCGCGCGAACACTTGCAGCAAGTGCGTACCCGCTGGCTGCAGTTGATGGAATTCTGCGAAGCACCCGCAGCTGCGCATCCCGATTTGCTGGATACCACCCTGCTACAGGATGTGCCCGCCGATACCACCATCATGTCCCTGTTGTTGCAGCGTCGCCTGCGTATTTCCTATCGGCAGGAAGTGGCACAACCGCTCAAGGAGATTTTTGCCGGACATGAAATGGCTACGGTGCATCGCAAGCTGGATGCCATACACGACAGAGTGCGCTCCAGCCGTCTGTTTGTGGCGACCCATATGCATGCCGGTGATGGCAATGTGCATACCAATATTCCCGTGAATTCCAATGACTATGCCATGCTGCATGAAGCGGAAAAGATCGTCGACCGGGTGATGGCCCTGGCGCGTTCCCTGGATGGGGTGATTTCCGGCGAGCATGGTATCGGCATTACCAAGATGCAATACCTTGACGACGCCGTGGTGCAAGCCTTTGCGGCCTACAAGGAAAAGGTGGATCCCGAAGGCCGTTTCAATCGCGGTAAATTGCTGGCAGGCTCCGGGCTGGATAACGCCTATACGCCCTCCCTGCGACTGGTGCAGCAGGAAGCCCTGTTGCTGGAGGAAAGCGCACTGGGCGATCTCAATGATGATGTGAGTAATTGCCTGCGTTGCGGAAAATGCAAGCCGGTATGCAATACCCATATCCCCCGCGCCAACCTGCTGTATTCACCACGCAACAAGATACTGGCCACGGGGTTGATCATCGAAGCCTTTCTATATGAAGAACAGACCCGCCGTGGCTTGTCGATCCGCCACTTCGATGAAATGAATGATGTAGCGGACCACTGTACCATTTGCCATAAATGCCTGAACCCCTGCCCGGTGAATATCGATTTCGGGGACGTGACCATGCGCATGCGAAACATTTTGCGCGAACGTGGACAAAAACGCAGTTCGGTGGGAACACGGCTGGCCATGGCCTTCCTGAATATCACCGATCCGGCCACCATCAAATTGATGCGCAAGGGGATGATCGAGTGGGGATATAAGGCGCAGCGTGTGGGCTATGGTCTTGCGCGTCGCTTCAAGTGGTTTTCATCATCGGCGCTACCGGCGGCCACTACGGGAAAAATGACGGTGCGTGAACAAGTGGTGCATTTCGTCAAGCGCCCCATGCCGGCGCAATTGCCGAAGCAGACTACGCGGGCCATGCTGGGGCTGGAAGATATCAAGACCGTGCCCATCCTGCGGGATCCGGCGCGCATTACCGATGAGAGTGAAGCGGTATTTTATTTTCCCGGCTGTGGCTCCGAGCGCCTGTTCAGTCAGGTGGGCCTGGCAACCCTGGCCATGTTGTATGAGCAGGGTGTGCAAACCGTGTTACCGCCAGGCTATCTCTGTTGCGGCTACCCGCAGCGTTCCGGTGGCGATGAAGCCAAGGGGCGCAAGATTGTGACCGATAACCGGGTGCTGTTTCACCGGCTGGCCAATACCCTCAATTATATGGATATCAAAACCGTGATTGTTTCCTGCGGCACCTGTATGGATCAGTTACAGAGTTATGAATTCAAAAAGATCTTTCCCGGTTGCCGTTTGCTGGATATTCATGAATACCTCATGGAGAAAGGAGTGAAGCTGGAAGGTGTGCAGGGGGTGCAGTATCTGTATCACGATCCCTGTCATACCCCCATGAAAACCTATAATCCCAATGAAGTGGCTTCCAGGCTTATGGGGCAAAAGGTATTACTCTCAGACCGTTGCTGTGGTGAAGCCGGTAACCTGGCTGTATCACGGCCGGATATTTCCACCCAGATTCGGTTCCGCAAAGAACTCGAAATCAAACAGGGGGTGGAACAGCTCACCGGTGCCGAGCAAGCCGTGAAGGGTAATGTGAAGATGCTGACATCCTGCCCGGCCTGTCAACAGGGCCTGAGCCGTTACGTGGATGAAACCGGCGTGGAAACCGATTATATCGTGGTGGAAATGGCTAATGCCCTGTTGGGTGAACATTGGCAAGAGCAATTCATCGCCCGCGCCAAGGCGGGCGGCATTGAGCGGGTGCTACTGTAATCATCTATGATCGCCTTGACCCGAAGGGTAAGGTATTCATAATGTGACCAGATCGTGCGGAGCACGATGGGGAATCCCTAATGATCCCGTAGGGATCTAGGGGCAACTCGAAGAGGATCTATGATCGCCTTGACCCGAAGGGTAAGGTATTCATGCAAAAAAAGAAGCCGTCATTGCGAGCGAAGCGCGGCAATCTCCTTCGGTTGGCCGTCATTGCACAGGAAGGCAGGCGCCTGTTTCAGGAGATTGCTTCACTTCGTTCGCAATGACGGGTCCTTATTCTTTGACCCGAAGGGGTTCTGAAGTGTACGCAATGACGGGCCCTTTCTTACTCCACCGGGTGGCATTTCATTGAGGATAACCGCCGGTAGCTACTCACCAGTCCATTTTCCATTTCGATGTGGCAGCATGCCAGCATTTTTTCCCGCAGCATTTTGCGCGCCCGCGCCGCGCGGCTTTTTATGGCGGATACGCTAAGTCCCTGGGTATTGGCCAGGGTGCTCATGACTTCTCCCTGAAAATCCGTTGCCATGAGAGTGTCGCGGTAGATGGGTGGGAGCTCTTCCAGAAAGGGCTTCAGGCAGCTTGCCAGTTCCTGATGCAGGGTCAAATCTTCCGGTACTTCAGCAGGCAGGTTTGCATCCAGGGTCGCCAGTGGTTTTCCGTGGGCGCGATAGTAATCAACCAGTGTGGTGCGGGCCACGGCATGAAGCCACCCCGGCAGATTGGTGATGGCTTTGCCATTTTGCCCGGCCGCCAGGGCCTTCATGAAGGTATCCTGTAACAGATCATCGGCTGTGGCCGGGTCATTCACATGCCGACAAAAGTACTGATGTAAGCTTCCCTGTAATCGCAGGAAGGCATCGCCCAGTGCTTCACCAGCAGGGCGTGCATCCCGGCATGAATCCCGGTGTGTATCCGGATGGTTATGTTCCGTCATGGCACGGGCCTGTGTTTTTTGCATGGCTTTCCAATGATGCCTGCCCATCCAGGGTGCTGACCTGTGCGGGCCCGGGGTGAATGGGAATACAGCAGGCACGGCTTCCCTGGCCATGGTCTTCACCAAATTCGCCAAGATCAGTATGCGTATAAAAGTGCTCCCACGCCAATCCTTGCGGGTCTATGGTCCAGTGTTTTTCACTTTTGGCATAACAGCAGGCTGCGTCTCCTTGCGGGATTGTGTCGCCCTGGGATGCCAGGTCGGCTTGCCGGCGCAACGGTACCAATGACTCCGGGGTACCGGCTTCAATACCCACATGATTGATGCCCGGGGTGTGTCCACGCTGGGAAATGGCAAAATTAACAGGGGGATCGTCGAGCATCCACTTGGCGTAATCCTGCGCCTGCTTGCTGGGCGGTTCATTGAAAAGCTTGCTGTAGAAGTCAATATTGGCGGCAAGGTCACGCACGGCGATATGCAGGTGAAAACGGTTCATTGCTGGCTCCTTTGGGGTTGGTGGACGATCTTGTTTGCTACCTGAATATAAAGACGGGGTTTCCCCCGGATGGTCGCACGCCTGCTTCGTTGTATTTTAATCACCTGTAAAAATTATTGTTTTTGCAGTGGCGAGGGCTGTGCGGGTTTTCGCTCAAGGCTGCCAGGTGGGACCGGTCTGCGAGGGGTGCAGGTTGGAAGCGCGGCTGTGCCGG
>CBDUNQ010000080.1:0-7978 GCA_965368625.1 uncultured Gammaproteobacteria bacterium | reverse complement strand
AGACCCTGACCATTGTCATCCGTGGCCTGGCTTTGAAAAAAATCGGCAGTTCCAATGCCCGCTCGCTGTTATACAAGGAATTGGCTGTCAGCCTGCTCAACGGCATCCTCTGGGCCGTGGTGGTGGCGGTTATCGCCGGTATCTGGTTCGGGAACGAACTCATTTCCCTTATCATCGGCATCGCCCTGGTGATCAACCTCTGTTTTGCGGCGCTTTCCGGATTCGGTATTCCCCTGTTGCTGGAACGCATGGGCATCGATCCGGTCCTTGCCGGCAGCGTGTTACTCACTACCGTGACCGATGTGGTGGGCTTTATGGCCTTCCTGGGTCTGGGCACCCTGTTTTTATTATGAGTCATGGGCATTATTACCATGCTCATTCGATCAAGGCACCCTGTTATTCCTCGTCATGCCGGCGCACGCCGGTATCATCATGCCATGGCAGCGAATGCAAAAAAGAAACGGTCATTGCGAACGCAGTGAAGCAATCTCCTGAATGTGGTACCTGCCTTCCTGTACACTGAATGCCAAACCATGGAGATTGCCGCGTCGCTTCGCAACTCGCAATGACGATGGTTTCCTCACCCTTCGGGGCATGGAACGATTACTGCCTGCCCTCACGCAGCCGTGCTTGCGCCGCCGCCAGCCGGGCTATAGGGACTCTGGGCGCAGAACAGGAAACGTAATCCAGCCCGATAAGGTGGCAGAAATGGATGGATTCGGGATGTCCTCCCTGCTCGCCACAGATACCCACCCGCAGATTCGGGCGGGTCTTGCGCCCCCATTCCACGGAAATCTTCATAAGCTGCCCCACCCCTTTCACATCCAGCACTTCAAAGGGATTGTCTTCAAGGATACCGGTTTCGGTATACATGGGCAGAAACTTGTTTTCCGCATCTTCGCGGGAAAAGGAAAAGCTGGCCTGGGTGAGATCATTGGTGCCAAAAGAGAAAAATTCCGCCACTTCGGCGAGACGACCGGCACGCATGCAGGCACGTACCACTTCAATCATGGAACCAAAGGTGAAATCCAGTTGCAACGCGTATTCCGCCTCCACTTCCTGGCGCACTTCATCCACCATTTGTTTGACGAGGCGTAATTCCTGGGCGGTACACACCTGTGGCACCATGATTTCAGGATGGGCGGCAATTCCCTCCTGCTTGCATTCCGCCGCCGCTTCCAACACGGCACGAATCTGCATGGCATAGATTTCGGGGTACGTGATACCCAGACGCACACCACGGTGTCCCAGCATGGGATTCACTTCAAATAATTCCCGCACCTTGAGCAGCATCAATTCCTTTTTGGCAATGGCCGCTTCCACCAGTTCACGCCCGCCTTCCCCAAAGGGTTTGGGTAAACCCGGCTCCTGTTCCCGACCCAGCAGGCGCAGGGTGCCCAGCAAGTCACCCACGCCTTCCACGGTGTTGCGTAATTGCTGCAGGTGGGCAATTTCCTGCTCCAGCTGGCGCTCACTGGGCAGGAATTCATGAATGGGCGGATCCAGCAGGCGTATGGTCACCGGCCTGGGCGCCATAACGGTAAACAGTGCCTTGAAGTCGCTACGCTGGATCGGCCGCAGACGATCCAAGGCTTCCTGCCGTTGCACCTTACTGTTGGCCAGGATCATATCCACGACAATAGGCAATCGTTCCGGCTCATTGAACATGCGTTCGGTGCGGCACAGACCGATCCCCATGGCACCATATTCCGATGCCTGCTGTGCGGCCGCCAGGGTATCCGCATTGGTCATTACCTTCAGTACCGCCACTTCATCGGCCCAGGCCAGCAGCGTATGCAGATCCCTGGAAAATTCCGGTGGCACCGTGGGAATTTCACCGAGATATACATTGCCATTGCCACCATCGATGGTAATGACATCACACTCCCGCAAGCGGATGTCACCCACTTGCGCAATGCGTTTCTGGGTATTCACCTGAATACCTTCCGCTCCGGCTACACAGGGCTTTCCCATACCCCGTGCCACCACAGCGGCATGCGAGGTTTTACCTCCGCGACTGGTCAGCACTCCTTGTGCAGCAAAAAAGCCGTGGATATCCTCCGGCTTGGTTTCTTCGCGCACCAGAATGACCCGCTCTCCCGCTTTGCCCAGCAATTCTGCGCGATCAGCATCGAATACCACCGCCCCCGAGGCGGCACCCGGGGATGCCGGAAGCCCCTGAGCGATGGGGCTGGCTTGACTGGAAGGATCCAGTCGGGGATGCAGCAACTGTTCCAGTTCTTCGGGATCCACACGCAACAGTGCCGTTTCCTGGTCGATCAAGCCTTCCGCCACCATTTCCACCGAGGTGCGCACCCGGGCTGTGGCATTCATTTTCCCATTCCGGGTCTGCAGACAATACAGCACACCTTTTTCGATGGTGTATTCGTAATCCTGCACTTCCCGGTAATGGGATTCCAGACGATCCCGCAGCGCCACCAGTTGACGGTACATGTCCGGCATTTCATATTCCATTTCCTGTACCGGCTTGGGGGTACGGATACCCGCCACCACATCCTCGCCCTGGGCATTGACCAGGTATTCCCCGAACATCATGTTTTCACCCGTTGCCGGGTTACGGGTGAAGCCCACGCCCGTGGCGCTGTCGGCACCCATATTGCCGAACACCATGGTGACCACATTCACTGCCGTACCATTGGCCATTTCCGATGTGATATGAAATTCACGCCGGTAGTCAATGGCGCGTTTTCCCATCCAGGACTTGAATACCGCCTTGATGGAGATTTCCAGTTGCTCGTATACATCTTCCGGGAAAGGCCGGCCGGTTTCCTGCTTTACCACCTCCAGAAATAATGCACTGATCTCGCGCAGGTTCTCTGCTGTCAGGGCAACATCGGCCTTGACCCCTTCGCGGCGTTTCACTTCATCGAATACCGTATCGAATTGTTCATCATCAATGCCCAGGGCCACCTTACCGAATAGCTGTATGAAGCGGCGATAGGCATCGTAAGCAAAGCGTTCATTGTCCGTCTGCCGGATCAAGCCCTGTAAGGTGCGGGCATTGAGCCCGAGATTGAGTATGGTATCCATCATGCCCGGCATGGAAAGGGCGGAACCCGAGCGAACGGAAACCAGCAGGGGATTTTCCGCGTCACCAAACCCCTTGCCTGTGGCCCCTTCCAGGGCGCGGGTCTGTATGCGAACTTCATCCATCAAACCCTGCAACAACCCTTGGTCAGGCGCATCCAGATAGGCGAGACAGGCCTCTGTACTGATAACAAATCCGGGAGGCACATTGATACCGATCTGGGTCATTTCGCACAGATTAGCGCCCTTTCCACCCAGTAAATGTTTATTTTTTCCATCCCCCTCTTTGAAGGAAAACACATATCGGGGGGTTTCAGGCTGTGCACTCATGACGGGGGGTCTCCCTTGCAGCTGGCATGCGCCGGTTCCATAGAATCATACCATTGGAATTCTGCACGAATCCCGCTCAAATGCTACTGATCTGGATCAACCACCGCCATCAGGCACGGCCAGGATGAACACCAAGAAAGGCCGATTACACTGCTACCTTGCAGCCATCTAAAGCCCATACGTTTCCTTGCAGGTTCATGCCACAGCCATATCCTTGTTTCGATCAGGGTTTCCCTGCACGACCAGGGCATCTTCCTTTTTCTCTCCAGTTTCAGCACCCTGCTTTTTCACATTGAAATAAGCGCTACTGATTTCACTATGGAGTTGCCCAAGTATTTTTTGCATTTCATTGGTGAATCGGGAAAGATTTTCCTGAACATCATCCTGCAGATCCGCATGATCCGCCAACCTTTTCAACTTACCAAGTATGCGCAGTGCCGCTTCATTATCCATGAGGTTGTTCATCCGGTATTCAATCTGATTGATACAATGCTTCACCGAACGTGGAAAGCGCTCATCCTTGACGAGATAATTGAATACCGCTTCACCACTTACCCTTACATGTACATTGCGCCGATACATCTGATAAGCCGCCTGCGATTCCAATACGCTCTTCCATTGGATATCATCAAAGGGGCTTAATTCCGTTGCCTGATTGGGCAAAAGATTACCCGCCCTCACTTCCAGAACCCTCGTTGCCATATCTGCACGTTCAAGAAAACGCCCGATCTGCACAAAATCATAGGTATGATCGTGACTCATGGAGCCACCCAGGTTCCCGGTGATCATCTGACAACTGCGAATGATGGTTTTGAGGTAATCATACCGTCCTTTCTGCGACCACCCTCTGGTCTTGTTTTCCTCTACATAATAGTAAAGATCATTCAATACCTCCCATGCACCCTGGGGGAAAATCGATCGCGTCGTGCGCAGATTTTCCCGCGCCGCATACAATGAGGAATAGATGGAACTGGGGTTCTTCGGATCACTGATCAGAAATTTTACCACTTTCCTTTCCGTGACATCCTCATGCTGTTGCAGGAACTGCTCAGCTGATCCCGTGATCATCAGTATGGGACGCCATCCAGGGGAAATACCTTTGGGAAGATCCAGTAATAGATTCGCATTCACCATGATGATGCGCGCTGTATTTTCTGCCCGTTCGACATAACGGGCCATCCAGTACAAGGTCTCAGCAACTCTGGACAACAACATGTGAATCGCCTCCCTTATTCCACCACCCAGGTATCCTTACTGCCACCACCCTGGGATGAATTCACTACCAGAGAACCCTTTTTCAGGGCAACCCTGGTCAATCCGCCCCGGGTTACGTAACTGCTTTCTCCGGACAGAATAAACGGCCGTAAATCGAGATGTCGCGGGTCAAGATTGCCATCACAAAGAGTGGGGGCCGTGGACAGGCTCAAGGTGGGTTGCGCAATATAATTACGCGGGTTTTTACGGATCAGATCAGCGAACTTCTGCTGCTCCTTGCGTGTGGATTTCGGCCCCACCAACATCCCGTAGCCACCAGACTCGTTAGCCGGCTTGACCACCAGTTTCCCGAGATTGGCCAGCACATATTCGCGTTCATCATCATGCATACAGAGATAGGTAGGTACATTGGGTAGCACCGGCTTTTCACCAAGGTAATATTCAATCATCTTTGGCACAAAGGCATACACCACCTTATCATCCGCCACTCCAGCACCGGGCGCATTGGCAATGGCCACATTGCCCTTGCGCCAGGCACGCATCAAGCCGGGAACACCGAGCCGGGAATCCGGATTGAATACCTCGGGATCAAGAAACATATCATCAACCCGCCGATAGATTACATCCACCCGTTCCTGGCCACCGATGGTTGTCATATACACACAATCATCTTCCACCATCAGATCCCGGCCTTCGACCAGATCAACGCCCATTTGCTCTGCAAGATAGGAGTGCTCAAAAAATGCCGAGTTATAAATGCCCGGGGTCAGCACCACCACCTTGGGGTAATCTGCAGGCCGGGGGGATAAGGAAGCCAGCATTTCATACAATTGCGATGGATAATCATCAACGGGCTGTATATTGTAATCTTCAAACAGCTCCGGAAATACGCGCTTCATAACCATGCGGTTTTCGATCATGTACGACACGCCGGAAGGAACCCTCAGATTATCCTCCAGAACATATAGGGTGCCATCCTTATCCCGCACCAGGTCAGAACCACAGATATGAGCCCATATTCCCATGGGTGCGTCTATACCCAGGCATTGCTTTCTGAAATTTTCCGATTCAGCAAAAAGCGCCTCGGGTAAAACGCCATCCTTTATGATGTTTTGCTGGTGATACAGATCATCAATGAAGTGATTCAAGGCACGTGCACGCTGCTTGAGGCCTTTTTCAATGCGCCTCCATTCCCTTGCGGAAATAATCCGTGGAATAATATCAAATGGCCACGCTCTGTCGATTCCGGTTCCTTCGGTATAAACCGTAAAGGTGATTCCCATTACGTGCATCGCCAGCTCCGCGGCATGGCTTCGCTCCTGCAATTCACTGTCGCCAAGGGAGGAAAGATACCGACAAACATTTCTTGCCGCAGTACGGGGCCTTCCAGCCGCTGTAATCAGTTCATCGTAGAGATCCTGCGTCTGATATTCCTTCCACTTGATTCGCATACAACGCGCTCTCAAAATACTGGAGTTATTCATCACCATTCGGTCAATGAAATCAGAAAATGTGCCGCACACAGCAGAAATTTTTCTACCATGCGTCCATTCGGGACAGCATGCACCTACATTAGTTTTTGCAAACTGTATGCCATGACACGGAAATGGCCTGTTCACAGGACTTTCACCACCGGCAAGCCTACTGTCTGCCATTGAAGACCAGGAAAGGTGATGCTGCGATAATTTCCAAATGCTTGATTTTTCTGTGTGAGATTATTGAATATACATTTCAGATAATGCGCTTCCACCAACCCGTTCCGCTGTCCTGCTCTGACATTATCTGACATATACCTTGCACTGCATTTGTGCGTCATGAAGCCTTACCGCATTACTCCCACCCAATGTGGGGCACATGGTCTTGCATACGCACCAGAATCGACCCGTTGCATTTCTCGGTGATAGCGTGCGATCACTGATCGGTGAATACTATTTATTGCCGCCACCATACCAATGACCTTGCTCCATTTTGATTCCTGCGCGTTCGAAAAAAATTCATTTTTGAAAACAGCGTTTTTGATAGTACTATGAATCAGCACTCCCACTGGCGTGAAAAAAGGAAACCATGATCAACTCTCTCGATTTTGCCCGTTCCGGTGACAAGAAAAACTCTCCCTTTTTTGAGCAGTACCTCATCAGCCTGCTTGAGGAACGTGATCGGGTCGGCCTCACGGAAATGATCCACGAAATGGATGCTATCATGTTGACCGTGGATCCCGGTCATTCCATACAGTACATCGCCGAGCTGGCGATCATGACCCCCTACCACTATCTCGTCACTCTCGAAAGCGAATCACACTGGACGCATATTCTGCGGATCGATATGCATTATCCAGACCTGCTGGTGCGCGAGGTGAAAGATCCGCAGATTCGCGGAATTTTCCGCAGCCTGAGCGAGGTCTACCCCATCGGTTCCCGCAAACCCAATAGTCGATACATGGGCGAGATTCTTCGCGTCAATGATTTACATGGCGTTACCGAGTTACAAAAAGAACGTGAATTCCGCTTCTTTTCCCAGGACCAGATTCGGAAGATGGAACTTCCGGGCAATCTTGCCATCAGCAAACCCTCTCCCTATACCCACAATGTTGTCGCCTATATGGAGCGTGCGCCTGAGCAATTGAGGGTCTATGCCCTTGGTATGAGCACCATACGTTCCGACGTACAGGAGGTCTACCTGGCTGCCAAGGAAATCAAGGAGAAACGACGCATCCATGACTTGATCCTGCCCATCGATCACCTCGCAACACGCGTTTACAGTCAGAATCGCGAAGTGGCCATATTGGAGTGGTTATCCCTGTCCAGTTACTATTACTGGGGATCCTATGACATCAAGGATCAGAATTCCTCCACCAATGTCACCAAGAATGTTCATTTCGAGGAAGAGGTACGCAGTCCAGCCAAGGTCTTTACCGCAAACAATACGCCCTATTTCGTAAACCACTTGGAAAAGCTGCCCTCGCCAACGGAGACATTCGTGCGCAACTATGGTCCACGCCTGCATCATATCGCCCTTGCCGTACAGGATGGCGAACGAAATGGTATGGAAAACATCGAGTATGTGGTCGATCAGATCCGCCAGGAAGGCAAGGATTTTCTGCTGGATGTAATCAGATCTTTTCCAATGCCTCCGAGCATTCCTCACTGATCATTGAATACGTACAGCGCTATGGAGAGTTTTACGGTTTCTTCACCAAGAAAAATGTAGCTGAACTCACACATGCAGCCGGTGTTGCCGATGAACTACTGGAACTGCAGGCCGAAGTCGAGATACGCTGATCCCAGACAGCGAATTTTGTATATTGGGCACCTTACTCAAGAGGACGAACATCTACCGAAACATCCAACTGATGTTCAGCGCCACCGCCAAAGATCACGCCTTTCAG
>CBDUNQ010000079.1:0-8005 GCA_965368625.1 uncultured Gammaproteobacteria bacterium | reverse complement strand
AGATCACAATCCTCTGCGGGTGGCACCAGGCCACAATCACGATCGAGATTGATTCCGCGAGAATTCAGGCGCACACACTGGGTGTTGCCTGCAGGGGGTTCACAATTACTGTTGATCCGCTGGTTCGTACCAACATTCGGTCGCGTAAACGCCTGCCCATCCGGCTTCTGGTACTGCAGGTAATACTGGCCCGGAGGCAAGTCAAAACCAGGCTCGGCACCGAACATAAACAGTCCATTGGAGGGTTCCGTACGACGTACTTCACCAGTGAAAAAATCATCCGCCGTACCGGCCACACCATCGGCGCCACAGTCATACAGCTTGACCTGCACATCTGCCACGCCCGGCTCACCGGAATCCTGCAAACCATTTTCATTCTGATCCTGCCACACCCGATTACCCAGTTTGGCCGGGCAGTAGATACCGGCATCCACACGCCGGTTGGTCTGCCCCGCACTCAGTGGGATGACGGCCGTTTTACCGGTCACCGGATCCGCATCACTGTCTTTCCCGTCAAAACCTTCCTTAGGCAAAGTGAATTGAGGCGTACCCAGTGCAAAATTACCCCGAGTGCAAAACTCATCGGGCGGCGCCTGGAATTCAACACAATAGTTGCCGGGTGCCAGTTGTTCAAACAGGTAAAACCCGTCGCTGTCCGTCACTGCACTCATGCCCGAGGGGGTTTGACAATCCCCCAACAGCAGGTTTACCAGAACGCCAGGGATACCTGACGCACATTCGAAGCCTGTATCTCCGGCATCGCCAATGATGCCGTTGTTGTTACTATCCTGGCAATTCTGGATACCATTGGCATTGCGATCCTCCCACACCCGGTCACCCAATGTGGCCGTTTCGCCAGGTACCTCTGGAATCAAGCCGGCATCAATGCCCAGGATCGCCTGACCATCCAGCAGCCTCACACAGGGAGCTATACCGGTGGCCGGGTCAGGATTGCTGTCCAGCGCAAGGTTTGTACCACTTTTCTGCGGACTGAAGCCCATGTCTGCAGGGGCCACAAACTTGATCTGATATACACCGGCAGGCAGATAGTCAAAAATATACAGACCATCGGGGTCTGTGGAGGTACTTCGCAATACTGTGCCGTCGCAACGTTTCAGCACCACTTTCACTCCGGGAATTCCACTTTCGCCAGCATCCTGAATGCCATCGGCATCGCGGTCCAGCCACACGAAATCCCCCAGTTTGGCATTGGCTTCCGGGTTAATGGTGGCCGAAGTAAGCGGTTCGACCGCCAGGCTATGGGAAATGAAACCGAACAATAAGAATAAAAAGAAAACGAGGGATCCAGAGCGCGCGCGATTACCCATTGCAGACTTCCTCCATGAATTTTTTTTGTCTGGCTGGAGCATAGCGGGATTTTGTCACCCCTTTGCGACAATTTTGTAAATTATTTGTGTCTTGTAAATCCACCAAAAAAAACACCAAGAATAAGGTAAAACCACCTGCTTTATTGCAACGTGACTTGCCCATGTCAACAGATTCTGGCCGGTAGTTGGCAAGTCATTACAAAAATTACTGAGCACCCTGCGTGGCCCATGAAGAGAGATCATCCCACCCAGGCGTTTATGTCCTTGTCACCATGGCAAGCCACAACAGCACCCCGCCCACACCGGCGGGAGAAAAGATAACAACTATTTAAATAACAGTTATTTACACTCGAGCAATGCCTCCAGGCTATTGCCCTGCCAAGAAAAATTCGATATAAGCATCTCTTACCAAGATAAAAATCCTCTGTGGAGCAATTCACAGATTTTTTGCCGGCAGGGAATGGATTGACCGACCTCTTCCCGTCTGCTTGCTATTAGAAGAATAACGGATCTGTTCTTCCTGCATACGTGCCAACTGGACCCAAGAACGGGCGCCAGCGCCACGAGGAAGCCATCATGGGAATTGCCACTCCGGAACCTCCCAGACCAAATTACAGGCATCACCCGAAACGGCTTTACCCATACCCTGGGAAGTGCCCGGCAAACCTGTATGAATACTCCACCCCGCCCTTTACTGCCTTGATGGCGGTGATCTCCCCCATTGCCTGACCTCAACGAGATCATTGTGAACGAACCCCTGCAAACCCAACCCCGCCAGGATCAACCTTTAACTGAGATGGTTTCACGGTTGGGGTATGTCACCATTGAAGACATTCGCACCTGGAAACAATGGCCAAACAATGAAGTAGGTCACATCGCAAATGCCTATACCCTGGCAAAAGGGCTGGAAACACTTCCTTACTCGGTATCCCATATCTGCCCTCTTCCCATGCCCGGCCCACTACTGCGGGCCGGTGGCAGAATCGTGCGCCGCCTGGGAGGAAATCGTATTTTACTGCAGGTGGAACCAAGGGTACTTCGACAACAGGCACGCAGTATCGAAAGACAATTGCAGGAACAACCAGTGGATGTATTACTGAGTAACATTACGCGTCCATTCTCTCTGCTGCATACAGAAACACCGATCGTTGTATGGCGCGATGCCACCTTTGCAGGCGCATTGAGTGTACATCGTGATTTCAAAGAGGTTTCACAGCACTCCATCAGTTTGGGCCATGAGATGGAGAAAAATGCCCTCGATCGATGCCGCATTGCCATATTCCGCTCGCAATGGGCCGCCAGCAGTGCCATACATACCTATGGTATTGACCCCGGTAAAATCCGGATACTGCCAACGGGGGGGAATATTCAAAATATCCCTACCCGCGAAAGTATCATTGAGTTCATCGCTTCCAGACCCGGTGATCAATGCGAGCTGCTGTTTATTGCCGTTGACTGGAAGGGAAAGGGTGGAGAAGTCGTTACACGTATCACACAACAACTCGAATCCGCCCGCATACCCTTTCGCCTTACCATTGCCGGTACAAAGCGTCTGCCGCAGATAGAACTACCGGATAACACTCGGTTTCTCGACTTTATCGATTTTCAGACGGGACCCGGATGGCGCCAGTACGAATCACTGCTTGCCAGATCCCACTTTTTACTGTTTCCATCCCGCGTGGACACCTATGGAAATGTATTGCCGGAAGCCAATGCCTTTGGGGTGCCCTGCCTGGCTTCAGATAATGCTGGAATTCCCAGCATTATCGACCCAGGTAAAAATGGCTTTCTGTTTCCCATGGATACCGAGCACGAAGCGCGCGATTACTGCGATTGTATTAAGGAATACATGGAAAACTATACTCGATACCAGGAATTGGCACTCTCTTCCTACGATGAGTATACCAGGCGCCTGTCCTGGGACTGCAGCCTGCCGGAACTTGGAAGAATACTTCAGGAAGCCACCCATGCACCCTAAACATCGCGCCACCTCTGTTGATGCGAAAATGCTCTTTATCGGTCTTGATTCCGCCGAACCCGATTTACTGATGGAGTGGAGCCAGCAGGGTTTGTTACCGAACTTCACCACACTTTTGAATCAAAGTGCCTGGTCCCGGGTGTGCGCACCACCCGGTTTTGGCGCCGGGGCCCTGTGGCCTACGCTGTATACCGGCATGAACATCGGCAATCATGGTCGATATTTTTTCGAACAGATACAGCCGGGTAGTTATCAGGTGATGCGTATCAGCGAAGATGAATCGGTGAAATCACCACCACTCTGGAAAATACTGAGTGACCAGGGATGTCGGGTGTGTGTGATTGATGGCGATCGTGCTCCGCTGGCGCAGGGATTGAACGGCAAACAAATCGTGGATTGGGCGGCACATGATCCTACGGGAGAAACCAGAAGCTGGCCCAGGGAGTATTCACAACGGATCATCGAAGATTTCGGGCCGGATCCACTGGGCAGCCATTGCGATACCTTTACCGGTAGCGATACCAGATATCTGGACTTACGCGACCGGCTCAAGATGCGCATACAACATAAGACCGCTATGGCACTTTCCCAGCTTGCGGAAGAATCATGGGATTTTTTCATGGTGAATTTTGCTGACCCCCATGATATCGGTCATATGTGCTGGCATTTGCATGACTGTAATCACTTCCTGCATCAGAAGGAATTTGCCCGGCAACATGGCGATCCCGTACTGGATATCTATCAGGAGATTGACGCCGCCATCGGCAGAATACTGCAGGCAACACCGGAAAATTATCATGTGATTCTATTTGCTGGCCCGGGGATGGAGCCTGCCTACACGGGAAATTACATCCTCACTCCGGTTTTACGCCGCCTGCAGGGCCACCCGTCAGTGGGCGCATCTTCATCCAGAGCAAAACTGAGTGCCTTCTATAAGAAAAACATACCCTTTGCAGTACGCCGTGCGCTGGAATTCTATGTAAAAACAAAGAAAACCGGAAAAACAGAACAGCAACGTAGAGACAGCCGTTATTTTCAGATACCACATAACCAGAACAGCGGCGCGATACGCATCAACCTGGTGGGGCGCGAACCTCATGGAAAGGTGCTACCCGGAAATGAATACAATGAAACCTGCGAGTCTCTCAAAGAAGACCTTATGGCGCTGGTGGATATGGAAACCGGGAAGCGGGTTGTACGTGAAGTAATCAGAGTCGACGAACCGTTTCATGGAAAATACATGGAGTACTTACCCGATTTGATGGTGGTATGGGAACGCCAAAGTTTGATTCAAGCGGTAAATTCACCCAGGACCGGCGCGATCTATAAGCAATATGGTGGATCCCGGACCGGCGATCATTCAAGCCGCTGTATGTTTATGGCGAGTGGACCTGGGATCATAAGAGGAGAACTCGCTGACAGTATCAGGGTGGAATCCATTGCGCCCACTTTGGCTGATTTGCTGGGCTGCCGGCTGGATAATACGGATGGAACTTCTTTCACCAACACCATGACCCTCTGAAAGCCGGTATTTCCCGAATTTTACCTGACAAGCCATTCTTCAATGCTGCATGTTTTTGGTCATGCCATATGCAATTCCATAAGTTGCTCATCCATCTACCCAGCAGAAGGAAATCACCAGGGGCAACCCGAAGGATTCTGAAGTGCTTGCAATGACGAAGTTTTTCCTGACCCGCAGTGCGTGGTATTCAATAAACAAACTACGGTCATCCCGGCGCAGGCCGGGATCTTTTAAACTTCCTGCTTCAATAATGAGATACCGGCCTTCGCCGGTATGACGAGACACAAATGGTGCCTTGACCCGAATAAGTAAGGTATTCATGTAAAAAAGAAGCCGTCATTGCGAGCGAAGCGCGGCAATCTCCTTCGGTTGGCAGTGCGCACTCAAGAAGGGTTAGTGCCGGATTCAGGTGATTGCTTCACTACGCGACCGGAGCGTAGGAAGTACTTGATGAAACCCGAAGGATTCTGAAGTGCTCGCAATGACGAAGTCTTTCCTGACCCGCAGTGCGTGGCATTCAATAAACAAACTACGGTCATCCCGGCGCAGGCCGGGATCTTTTAAACTTCCTGCTTCAATAATGAGATACCGGCCTTCGCCGGTATGACGGGGTTCTATGATCGCCTTGACCCGAATGAGTAAGGTATTCATGATGATATCATCGTCATTGCGAGGAGCAAAGCGACGCGGCAATCTCCAATCGCTTGATATTACCCTATGAAGATTGCCGCGCTTCGCTCGCAAAGACAAGGGTAACTCGATTATTCTGAGATTCCCTGAATTAAGGAATAAATGAAATGCAGATACAATGGTATATTGCAGCCTTGGGAGCATCCCTGGCATGGGGCATACATTATCCCCTGGTGGGATTTGCCCTATCCCGCATCTCCCTGTTCAGCGTCCTGTTGATTACTGTTCTGCCGGTTTTGCTTTTGATACCGTTTTTTTCCAGCAGTATCACCAGTGATCTGCAACTATTCCGGCAACTACCGGTTACCGAGCAGGCTATCATCCTTTTTACAGGGGTCACCAGCCTGGCCGGTGCCGCCTTTTTATTCATGGCCATCAGCAGCAAAAATGCCACATTGGCCAGCGTCATTGAAATCACCTACCCGATATTTGTTGCGGTGTTTTCTTACCTGTTCTTCCGCCATGTACATATCAATGCCAGCGTACTGGTGGGCGGCTTACTGGTGATCATCGGGGCAGGCCTGATCATCTATAACAATCAGTAGGCCAGCGATATTACGTAGATCGACAAGTGCAAAACGATGACTGCATAGATACCTGCAAAAACATCATCAACCATGATCCCAAGACCACCCGTCAGTCGGCGATCCGCCCAGCCGATTGGCCATGGCTTCCAGATATCGAAAATTCGAAAATAGATAAAACCCAGTGCAATCCATTGCCATTGCACCGGTACCAGGAACAAGGTGATGAGCATTCCCACCACTTCATCCCAGACAATCCCGCCATGATCATGCACTCCCAATTCACGGGCTGCACGCCCGCACCAATACACACCCGCGGCAAATGCCACCACTACAAATCCTCCGTAAAACCAGGGACTGCCATGGGAAAGCAACAGGTACAAGGGGATACCCACCAGACTACCCACAGTGCCCGGGGCCTTGGGTGACAGCCCGGTACCAAACCCAAAGGCAAGAAACTGTACAGGATTACGCAAGAGATCGATAAATCGTGGATTTTCCATACTCAGGTAAAATGCTCATAGCCAGACTGATCGGGCGTACAGGGTTTTCCATGGGCATCGTAGCAGACAACCCCCTGACCCGGGATAATCCTCCCGATGGTGGTAACCGTGATCCCATTTTCCAGCAACAGAGACGCTGCCGCCGCACACTGCTCACTTGTCACAGTAAAACAAAGCTCATAGTCATCACCGCCGGCAAGCAGGCAGGATAATCCTGCATCCGCTTCGGTCATTGACTCCAGCGCCTGCAGCAAGGCGGGGGATCGGGGTAATAGGGACAGTTGCAGTTCGGCACCCACGCGGCTGGCATGGGTGATATGCGTCAGGTCGGCCAGCAACCCATCGGAAATATCAATGGCGCTGCTGGCCCATTCCCGCAATAGTATTCCCGCCGCTACCCGCGGTGTGGGCCGATTCAGTCGTGCACGCAAGGCATCACTGGCATCATCACCCCGGCGCAGTGCCAGGGCCGCATCCCCCAGGGTACCGGTAACCATAATCACATCCCCCGGCCGTGCACCATCACGGCGGGTTGCCTGTCCGCAGGGCACCAGGCCATGCGCGGTCACCGTGATGGACAATGGCCCGCGGGTGGTATCCCCGCCAACCAGCGCCACTCCATGGGTTTGCGCCAATGCAAAAAAGCCCTGCGCAAAGGCCTGTATCCAGGCCTCGTCGGCTTCGGGCAGGGTCAACGCCAGACACACCCAGCGCGGCGCAGCACCCATGGCCGCCAAATCACTGAGATTTACCGCCAGGGATTTATAGCCCACATCAGCAGGGTCTGTATCAAGCGGAAAGTGTACACCGGCCACCAGGGTATCCATGGTCACCACCAGCTCCTGACCGGCCAGCACCTGAAGCACGGCAGCATCGTCACCGATCCCCAGGCACACTCCGCTTTCCCGATCTACAGGGCACTGGAAATAACGCTGGATCAGCTCGAATTCACTAATGGCCATGATGTAATGGGTACGGGTTCAATACCGGGCCGCGGCTCAACTCACCCGGCTCAGTTATTTCCAGGCCAGGGCTTATCCCCACTACCTGGGCTCACCTGGGGGTGTTCAATGGCACGAAACTCTCTGGCCGCCTTATCAAGTACACCATTGATGAACTTATGGGCATCTTCCGCACCGAACTTTTTCGCCAGATTCACGGCTTCATTAATCACAACCCGATAAGGAATATCCACGCGGTATTGCAGTTCATAGCTGGCCAGGCGTAATAAGGCACGCTCAACCGGATCGATTTTTTCCCAGGGAATTTCCATGTATTTCACCAGACCTGATTCCACAGTATCCAGCTTTGCCGGTATCTTATGAAGCAATTCCAGAAAATACTCTTCATCCACTCCGGGATATTCATCCGATTCACGAAACTGTTTTTCGATAACGGGCAAATCGGTGCTGGATAGATCCCACTGATAAAGGGCTTGCAAGGCCAGGCGGCGGGCCTTG
>CBDUNQ010000078.1:0-8018 GCA_965368625.1 uncultured Gammaproteobacteria bacterium | reverse complement strand
GGGAGCTGGCCGGCGTTTCAGATAAATCGAACATAGCCGCAATCATGGCATGCACGTCTGCATCATTCTGCAGGCGACGGCTCAGGGTTTCCTTACGCAAATACTCGCCCGCTTCCAGATACAGCGGCAATTGATTCACCAGACTGCTTATGCCACTGCCTTGTGGGCCGGTGACCACAGCCATCACCGAGCGGCCGCTACGCCAGGCCTGCAACACTGATTGCAAGCCGGTGATTTCCTTGTCCCGTTCGACGAAACGCGCATCCCCCGCAGCTAAAGGAGAAAGCGTAAGTGCCTCGCTGCGCTCCACCGTGCTCATGGCGCCGAAATCACGAAACAAGGCCTGCAACTCACTCAGTGACCAAAGGCCCTCATCTGGTTCTGTGATTACACTGGGAGCGGGCCCATTCATGCCCAGCAGCGATTGCAGCTTTTCGCGGTATGTAGCCAATGCTTGTTGAAGCGGTTGTAAGCGGGACATCATGATCAGGTATCACCCAGGGCCTGTAAACGCGACCCCTATCCTACACCAGGCGCTTGTACATCTGTATCCTGCATAGGGTGACGGTAGGCATGCAGGACTTCCACTAGCTGGACCTGGTAACTCCGGTACCAGCGTGAACGACCCAGTGCCTGGGCCTGCCGGTGCAGGGCATCTTCCTTCCATGCCTGTATGTGCTGTTTCTCTTGCCAATAGGAAATGGCCACTTCCTGCCCACTCTCACTACAGGAGGTAAAAGCGAGACAGTGATATCGCTCCAACGCCAACTGGCGCAATTGACTCGACAGCGCAGTGTATTGAGCATCGGTATCGGCCAATTCTGCGGTAAAGATCACAGCATACCGTGGGGTCATGTTATTCATCTTCCTTGAAATAGTACCGGAATGATCATCGTTGGGATCCCGGGCCACTGATTCCGGTGAAAAAAAAGGCGGCCATACGGCCGCCTTTTTTGATTCCCGCTATTGAGCGGAACCGATCTCAGTTGACCTGGGGGTCCAGTTCACCGGACTCGTAGCGCTTGCGCATGTCGTCCAGGCCGATCACCTTGATCTTGGAGGCATGACCGGCACAACCAAAGGCTTCGTAACGGGCCTTACAGATATCCTTCATGGCTGCGGTGGATGCCTTGAGGAATTTGCGTGGATCGAAGTTAGAGCGATTTTCCGCCATGAATTTACGCACGGCACCGGTGGACGCCATACGCAGATCGGTATCGATATTGACCTTGCGTACACCATGCTTGATGCCTTCGAGGATTTCTTCCACAGGCACACCGTAGGTTTCACCCATGTCACCACCGAACTCGTTGATGATCTTCAGCCATTCCTGAGGAACCGAAGAAGAACCATGCATCACCAGGTGGGTGTTGGGGATACGCGCATGAATTTCCTTCACGCGGCTGATGGCCAGAATGTCACCGGTGGGTGGACGGGTGAACTTGTACGCGCCGTGGCTGGTGCCGATGGCAATCGCCAGGGCATCCACACCGGTCTTCTTGACGAAGTCGGCGGCTTCTTCGGGATCCGTCAGCAACTGGGAGTGATCCAACTGGTCATCAGATCCGTGACCATCTTCTTCACCCATCATGCCGGTTTCCAGGGAGCCCAGGCAACCCAGTTCACCTTCCACGGAGACACCGCCGGCATGGGCCATTTTCACGACTTCCGCGGTGGTGGCCACATTGTATTCAAAGCTGGAAGGGGTCTTCATATCGGACATCAGGGAACCATCCATCATTACGGAAGAGAACCCGGACTGAATGGAGCGCAGGCATACCGCCGGCTCGGAACCGTGATCCTGGTGCATCACAATGGGAATGTGGGGATACATTTCCGTGGCTGCGGTGATCAGGTGGCGCAGGAAGGGCTCGCCGGCATAGGAGCGGGCACCCGCGGAACCCTGCATGATAACCGGGCTGTCACAGGCATCGGCTGCCTGCATAATGGCATGCACCTGCTCCATGTTGTTGACGTTGAACGCAGGCATGCCGAAGTCGTGCTCGGCTGCGTAATCGAGTAGCTGTCGCATGGATATCAGGGCCATGACGGTCTCCTTACGGTTAATAGTGTAAAAGTTAATATTGGGGCAGCGCCGAATCTCATATTCTGTGCCTCTGCACCCGGGAATTCATCATTATATTGTGTGCGGAATTTATAGCTGATCCACATTATGCTCACCCACGCGGATGATTTTCATGGCATTGGTGCCACCATGTTCACCCATAAGGTCGCCCTTGGTGATGATCACCAGGTCCCCATCGCGCACAGCACCCCGGCGCACCAGTTCATCCAGCGCTTCCCGGTTCACCTGCTTGTGGTCCTGACTGGTGACATCAAAGCTCACCGGGTAGACACCACGGTAGAGGGTTACCTTTCTACGCGTCTCCACATGGCGGGTCAAGGCGTAGATGGGGATTCCCGAGCTGACACGGGACATCCACAAGGGGGTGGCACCCGATTCAGTCAGTGCGGCAATGGCCTTTACCCCGAGATTGTTGGCGGTATACATGGTGGCCTTGGCAATGGCTTCATCAATACGGTTGAAGCGGATCCGCTGGCGCCGCTCGGGCGCGAGATCCGAGCGCTGACGCTCGGCACCGCGACAGATGCGATCCATGGCATCCACCACCTTGGCCACATGCTTGCCGGTGGCGGTTTCCGCAGACAGCATCACCGCATCAGTACCATCGATGACCGCATTGGCCACGTCAAAAACTTCGGCGCGGGTAGGCATGGGGCTTTCGATCATGGATTGCATCATCTGAGTGGCGGTAATCACCACCCGGTCCATGGTGCGTGCCACCTGAATAATGCGCTTCTGCACCGCCGGCAGTTCGGCATCACCGATTTCCACGCCCAGGTCACCACGGGCGATCATCACTGCATCACTGGCACTGATGATTTCTTCCAGGGCCTTCATGGCTTCAGCCCGTTCGATCTTGGCAATGACCCCGCCATGACCACCGGCCTGACGCAGCAGATTGCGCGCATCATTGATGTCGGCCGCACTGCGTGGAAAGGAAACCGCCACGTAATCCGCCTGCATCTGTGCGGCGACCTTGATATCCGCACGGTCTTTATCGGTCAGGGCCTTGGCCGAAAGTCCGCCACCCTGGCGGTTGATGCCCTTGTTGTTGGAAAGAATGCCGCCAATGACCACACGACATTCGATTTCCGTACCCCGGACCTCTTCCACCCAGAGCACCACGGCACCATCATCCAGCAACAGGGTATCGCCACGACTGACGTCATCGGGAAGCGTTTTATAGGTAAGGCCGACGCGATGCTGGTCTCCCTCCTTCACACCCAGTGAAGCATCCAGAGTGAACTTGGCACCCTCTTCCAGAACCACCTTGCCTTCTTTAAAGCGCTCGATGCGGATCTTCGGACCCTGCAAATCCACGAACACACCTACCTGGCGGCCATGAGCACGGGCACGATTACGCACATGCTCGGCGCGCTGCAGATGTTCTTCATGGCTGCCATGGGAAAAGTTCAGCCGTACTACATCCACGCCTGCCTGAATCATCGCATCCATGACTTTTGGATCATCGGTAGCCGGCCCCAGGGTGGCTACAATCTTGGTTCTTCTCTGCATATGGCCTCTACTGGGTTGCGTACTTCAGCGGCAACCGATGGGCAGACCCTGTCGGTCCACCCGTAACTAACCCGCTTGGGGTGCTTATTTGGCGCGTTCTTCCAACATGGCGACCGCGGGTAATACCTTACCTTCCAGGAATTCCAGGAAGGCGCCACCCGCCGTGGAAATGTAGGATACCTTATCGTATATATCGTATTTCTGTATCGCGGCAATGGTATCGCCGCCACCTGCGAGAGTGAACGCCTTGGTTTCGGCAATGGCCATGGAAATGGCCTTGGTGCCTGCACCAAACTGATCGAACTCAAAGACGCCCACCGGGCCATTCCAAACCACGGTACCGGCCTTGAGAATGATATCCACCAGTTCCTGGGCGGACTTGGGACCGATATCGAAAATCATGTCATCGTCGGCCACATCCCCTGCATCCTTTTGTACCGCGGGTTCGTTTTCGGCGAAGTTTTTACCCACCACCACGTCTACCGCCACCGGGATGGAGGCATTGCGCTCCTGCATCTTTTTCATCAGTGCCTGTGCCGTGGGCACCAGGTCATCTTCACACAGGGATTTACCCACATTCTTGCCGGTGGCCTTGAGGAAGGTATTGGCGATACCGCCACCCACCACCAGCTGATCCACCTTTTCCGACAGGGCTTCGAGCACCGTCAACTTGGTGGAAACCTTGGAGCCACCAACGATGGCCACCATGGGGCGCGCCGGCTCCGCCAGTGCCTTGGTCAACGCATCCAGCTCTTCTGCCAACAGCAGACCGGCACAGGCGGCAGGGGCGAATTTACCCGCGCCATGGGTGGAAGCCTGGGCGCGGTGTGCGGTACCAAAGGCATCCATCACATACACGTCGCACAGGGCTGCATATTTTTTCGCAAGGTCTTCGTTGTCTTTCTTTTCACCGGCATTGAAGCGCACGTTTTCCAGCAGCACCACTTCACCTGCAGTCACGTCCGGCGCCTTGTCCAGATAGTCTTTCACCAGGCGCACAGTCTTACCCAGTTTGCTGCTCATGTCTTCGGCAATGGGCGCCAGGGAGTTTTCTTCATCGGCCACGCCCTCTTCCGGACGGCCGCGATGAGACATCACCATGACCTTGGCACCGGCTTTGATACAGTGTTCCACGGTGGGCATGGAAGCGGTAATCCGTGCATCGGAAGTTACCTTGCCGTCTTTCACGGGCACATTGAGGTCAGCGCGGATCAATACGCGCTTACCGGCAAGATCAAGGTCGGTGAGTTTGATAAAGGACATGGAGGCTCCCCTGTTAAAACTGGATGTGAATGCAAAAAGAATTAGATGAAAAGGTTTTCTCAGCTAATGCTTCTTGGTTTTGCAGTGAGGGTGGACCGGCCGGACCAGTCCACCCCATTGCAGTATTACATCAATACGCGCGGAATCAGTTGGCCGCTACGTGCTGGACGAAGCGCAGCATGTTGCAGGTATACCCGTATTCGTTGTCGTACCAGGAAACCAGCTTGACGAAGGTGCCATCCAGCGCGATACCGGCTTCGGAATCGAAGATGGAGGACTTGCCACAACCGCGGAAGTCAGTGGAAACCACTTTTTCATCGGTGTAGCCCAGGGTCTTGCTGATGTCACCACTTTCGGAGGCGGCTTTCATGGCCGCGCAGATTTCTTCGTAGCTGGCGGGCTTTTCCAGTTCACAGGTGAGGTCAACCACGGATACATCGGAAGTGGGTACGCGGAATGCCATACCGGTCAGCTTGCCATTGAGTTCCGGCAATACCACACCCACTGCCTTGGCGGCACCGGTGGAAGAAGGAATGATGTTTTCCAGGATACCGCGGCCACCGCGCCAATCCTTCATGGAAGGACCATCCACGGTCTTCTGGGTAGCCGTTGCCGCATGCACGGTGGTCATCAAACCACGCTTGATGCCCCACTTGTCATTCAATACCTTGGCGATGGGCGCCAGGCAGTTGGTGGTACAGGAAGCCGCGGAAACGATGGCCTGGCCGGCATAGCTTTCGTGGTTTACGCCATAGACAAACATGGGGGTACCGTCCTTGGAGGGGGCACTCTGCACCACTTTCTTGGCACCGGCATCAATGTGCTTCTGACAGGTTTCTTCCGTCAGGAAGAAGCCGGTGCACTCGATCACCAGGTCGGCACCGATTTCATTCCACTTCAGGTTTGCAGGATCACGTTCGGCGGTCAGGCGAATCTTCTTGCCGTTGACAATCAGGTTGTTGCCATCCACGGCGATATCACCATCGAAGTTACCATGTACGGAATCGTACTTGAGCATGTAGGCCAGGTAGTCCGCTTCCAGCAGGTCATTGATACCGACCACTTCGATGTCGGAAAAATCCTTCGCAATTGCGCGGAACGCCATACGTCCAATACGGCCAAAACCATTGATACCGACTTTTAGTGCCATCTTTGTCTCTCCGTCTTTTCTCTTTAAAACTATGAATGTAGGTAATCGATCCGTTTACAGTACGGATTCAACGGCCTTGACCACGTTTTCCACGGTAAAGCCAAACTCCTTGAACAACTCTCCGGCCGGGGCAGATTCACCAAAGCGATCTATGCCCACTACGGCGCCATTGAGGCCCACATACTTGCGCCAGTAATCGGTGACACCGGCTTCCACCGCCACACGGGCAGTGACCGCGACAGGCAATACCGATTCACGATAAGCGGCATCCTGGGCATCGAACACATTGGTGGACGGCATGGAAACCACGCGCACCTTCTTACCGGAGAGCTTTTCCGCGGCCCCCATGGCCAGGCCCACTTCGGAACCGGTGGCGATAATGATGGCGTCCGGGGTGCCGTCACAATCCTTGAGGATGTAGCCACCGCGGGCGATCGCCGCAATCTGTTCATCGCTGCGCGCCTGGTGCTCCAGGTTCTGGCGCGAGAAAATCAGGCTGGAGGGACCGGTCTTGTGTTCAATGGCCGCTTTCCAGCAAACCGCGGATTCCACGGCATCACAGGGACGCCATACCTGCATGTTGGGAATCATGCGCAGGGTGGCAGTCTGCTCCACCGGTTGGTGAGTCGGACCGTCTTCGCCCAGGCCAATGGAATCATGGGTATATACAAAAATACTCTGCACCTTCATCAGGGCCGCCATACGCAGGGCATTCCGCGCATACTCGGAGAACATCAGGAAAGTGGCGCCATAAGGAATGAAACCGCCATGCAGGGCCATACCATTCATCATGGCGGACATGCCGAACTCACGTACACCGTAGTACACGTAATTACCATCGGAAACGGTATTGGAAAGACCCTTACAGCCTGACCACAGGGTCAGGTTTGAGCCCGCCAGATCGGCGGAGCCGCCCATGAATTCCGGCAACAATGGCCCAAAGCCATTCAGGCTGTTCTGGGAAGCCTTGCGCGAGGCAATGGTTTCGCCTTTGGCATTGACATCGGCGATGAATTTATTGGCATCGGCTTCCCAGTTGGCGGGTAAATCACCGGCCATGCGGCGTTCGAATTCCGCCGCCAGATCCGGATACGCCGCTTTGTAGGCCGCAAACTTGTTATTCCACTCCTGCTCGGCATCGGCGCCCTTGGTCTTGGCATCCCAGCCGCTGTAGATTTCGTCGGGAATCTCAAAGGGGGCATGCTTCCAGCCCAGGTTTTCGCGAGTGGCCTTGATTTCGTCGTCACCCAGCGGGGCACCGTGACAATCGTGGCTGCCGCACAGGTTGGGTGCACCATAGCCGATCACGGTCTTGGTACAGATCAGGCTGGGCTTGTCATTCACGGACTTGGCTTCGCGCACTGCCTTGGCAATGGCTTCCGGATCATGGCCATCCACGCCACGGACCACGTGCCAACCGTAGGACTCGAAACGCTTGGGCGTATCGTCGGTGAACCAGCCTTCCACGTGACCATCGATGGAAATGCCATTATCGTCGTACAAAACGATCAGCTTGCCCAACCCTAAATGGCCGGCCAAAGAACACGCCTCGTGCGAAATCCCTTCCATCATGTCACCATCCCCAGCAATAACATAGGTGTGATGATCAACAATATCAATATCGGCCTTGTTAAATCGTTCAGCCAACCAACGCTCGGCCATGGCAAAACCAACGGCATTGGTGATTCCCTGCCCTAACGGGCCGGTGGTTGTTTCCACGCCAGGGGTCAAATGGCTTTCGGGATGGCCGGGCGTCAAGCTGTCCCATTGGCGGAACTGCTTCAAATCTTCCAGCGCCAGCGGGAAACCGGTCAAATGCAGCAAGCTGTAAAGCAGCATCGAGCCGTGCCCAGCGGACAAGATAAAGCGATCCCGATCAAACCAATGCGGGTCTTGGGGATTGTATTTGAGGAATTGGGTCCAAAGGACAACGGCCGTATCGGCCATGCCCATCGGCATACCAGGGTGACCGCTGTTCGCTTTCTGCACACCATCCATCGCTAA
>CBDUNQ010000077.1:0-8038 GCA_965368625.1 uncultured Gammaproteobacteria bacterium | reverse complement strand
CGCCTTGTCCAGCCAATCCAGTATTTCCCTAATCGTATGCTTGGATTCGTGAGGGTGTTTATATTGATCATTAAACCAGGCATCTTTTTTAATACCACTGGTTTGTTGGTTTTTCAGATTCGGATCCAGCGTTTTGAATCGATCTCCGGAAAGATTGAAAATAATCCTGCGGATATCGGTAATCAACCTACCCCAGTAATGATATAGCCCGATTAAAATATACCCTCCCGGCTTGACAAGCTCCGCAATAGACTCAAAACCCGCCCTTGGATCGGAGGTATGATGCAGAACGCCATTGGATATTACCAGATGAAAACCTGACTTCTTGAAAGGAGGCCTGAAAAGATTCATTTGCACGAATCGAATATTCTGCAAATCATGCCTTTGCGCGAAATCCCGCCCCAGACGCAGGGAGTTCAAGCAAAGATCTGCGGCAATGACCTTTCGGTTTTTTATGGCGAGAAAATTGCTCAGCTGAGAGGTCCCTGCGCCAACCTCGATGATTCTCGCCCCGGCAGGAATCTGCTCATCAAGCAGGCGGGCAAAGACACCCCTCTTTGCCTTACTTGCCAGGCTATCCAGATTATCGAACTCATCATAATTCGGAAAAGGACTTTCTTCATAAAAGGCCTTCACCTCTTGCGTTACATCATGCTTATCTCCTTCCCAGTGATTGGGCCAATAGAGCTGATCGATACCATCAGTATTCTCAAAATCATATGCACATGATTGACAGTGAAAATGACTCCCCCTCATCTCTAAATCCGCCTGGCAGGCAGGACAGGAAAACAGGGCATCTTCATTCTCAGCTACATAGTCATTACTTATCAGGGGCATGGCATTCACTCACTACGCGCTTGATGGGATTGCAGCATGAAACCAAACCGCCTATACGAAAAACAGAAAGGCCGAAGGGAAACCGCTGCCATCCATGAATCCGCTAAAACAAGGTATAAATCAATGGAGCAGCCACTTCACTACCCACAATAAAGATACCCGCGGGAATCAATAGCAGCATCAGGGGTATCAGCCAATAGATTTTTTTTCTACGCGCAAAGGTAACAAACTCACCGGCCAGACTGAAAAAGTACGTGAATTTTTTCATGACAGCACTCCCTATCAAACAATTTCAACCCCGGTCAATCCAGCTCGAAGGCTTCTTGCCAGTTATCATTATCGCTCCATTTTTCCTGCCGGGCCTTATCCAGGATAAATTGACCCAGCACCAGATAATCCATATTGGTTCTCATAAAACAGGCATAGGCATCAGAAGGAGTACATACAATAGGTTCCCCGCGAACATTGAAGCTGGTGTTTACCAGCACTCCACATCCCGTCAATTCCTCGAATGATTTTATGATGTCATAATAATCTTCATTGCTGAGCCGGGTTACCGACTGCAGCCGGCAGGAATAATCCACGTGGGTGATCGCCGGTAGCATTGAGCGTGGTTTGGTCACCCGTTCATAGATGTCCAATTGTTCATCACCATCCTGTATTGGATAGCACAGATCCTTTTTGACATTGGCCACTAATAGCATATAGGGCGAATCCCGATTGATTTCAAAATAATCGGTAACACGTTCAGATAATACGGAAGCGGCAAAGGGGCGAAAGCTTTCCCTGAATTTTATTTTTTGATTGATCAGGGATTGCATCCTGGATGATCTTGGGTCTGCAATTATGGATCGATTCCCCAATGCCCTGGGACCGAATTCCATTCGGCCATTGAACAGGCCGATCACCTTTTCATCGGCCAAAAGACCTGCGATCTTCTGACTGCGATGCGCTGGGCTGATTTCCTCGTACACAATACCCTGGTCGTCGAGATATTCCTTTATTTGCTCGCGGGTGAACCCCGGGCCCAGCAGGCTTCCTTTCATGTCATCAGCACTCTGTGAAGACTTATCCTTTCTCGGGTTCCCCAACTCGTTATGATAAACGGCATAAGCGGCACCCAATGCACCCCCCGAATCAGTAGCTGCCGGCTGGATCCATATCTCATCAAAAATCTTTTCACGCAGCAATCGGCCATTCGCCACACAGTTCAGGGCGACACCGCCCGCCAGGCACAAGGCCTTTTTACCAGTATGCTGTTTCGCATGCTTTGCCATGCGCACTACAATTTCTTCGGTGACTTCCTGTATGGAGCGCGCAATATCCAGCTCCCGCCGGCTAATAGGTGTTTCCGGCTGCCGTGGTGGTCCACCAAACAGCCCATGGAATTTCTCCGTAACCATCACCAGGTCGTCGAGATAGCCGAAATAATCGAGGTTCATGCGGAAGGAGCCATCCGCTTTCAGATCAAGTAATTCATTCAAAATGATATCGGTATACTTCCCCTCTCCATAAGGCGCCAAGCCCATTAATTTATATTCTCCGGAATTCACTTTAAAACCTGTGTAATAGGTGAATGCGGAATACAACATACCCAGGGAGTGGGGGAATTCCAGTTCCTGCAAGAGCTTCACGGATGTACCCTCGCCCACCCCCAGAGTTGCCGTTGCCCACTCCCCCACTCCGTCTATGGTCAGTATGGCCGCTTCTTCAAAAGGGGAAGGATAGAATGCACTGGCGGCATGGGATTCATGGTGTTCGGTGAAATAGAGCTGCCCGATTGTATCAATACCGCAGGATTCAAGGGCGGAATGTATTTTGGGTGGCAACCACAGCTTTTCACGCAACCATATGGGAATGGCCCGCATGAAGGGTTTCAGGCCGCTTGGTGACGTGCACAAATGGGTTTCCAGGATCCGATGAAATTTCAAGATGGGTTTATCATAAAATGCCACGCTATCAATCTTTCCCTGATTGATGCCGGCTTCAGCCAGACAATATCGGACAGCGTTGATAGGAAAAGAGGAATCGTGCTTCTTTCGAGTGAAACGTTCCTCCTGGGCGGCTGCAACAATTTCACCATCCACCATAATGCAGGCAGCCGCATCATGATAAAAGGCACTGATTCCCAGAATTATGTTATTCAAAACTGGACCTTCCGCGTACCTGGGGCAAGACGATCTTCTTCACGATCACTCCAGTAACTTGAAGAAGCCGAATCGTAATATCTCTTTAACGTATCTTTTTTTCCTTTCCTGAACATCACTTTGAATGGCAGAAAAAAACCAAAATACAGCAATGGCAGCAATAGCCACTTAACGAGATTACCCAGGTAAATTCCGAGTTTCTGCCCGCCCCTGTCCAGGGTTGCATACAGACCCGTTGGCGAAAAAAGGGCGGACATAGCGAAAATCGCCCCCAACGAGAAAGCAATATAAGACATCAAAGTGAGGTCAAAATAATGGAACACCCCTCCCACCAGTAAAGCAATCACCCCCTGCACAAGCCCTCTGGTTCTGAGGCTACCTGCACTGGGACCCTCACTTTCTAATGACAGGGTTTTCCAGTTCCAGATAACAGCGGATGCTCTGCTATTATTCAGCGATACGCGATCATCCATACACCGCTCCCAGTAATATTAGTTATGAAAATTCCTGTGTACTATTGAGAATCACGCAACGCCTGAAAAAAACATTCACATAAACTATAATGGCGCTGGCACCCTTTTCAAAATCGGTGGAAGATATCCCCTTAGCAGTAGCATGGGCAGGATTTTCAGAAATGCAAAGAGTTGCAGCCAGAAGGCCTTGCGATCCACACGGTTCGCTTCAGCCCGCGCGCGCTTAACCTCTTCCCCATGCCCTTCCTTGATCCAGCGCTCCAATTGCATATGCGTCCAGGTAGCATGGAAGCGCTCATCCTTTATATTTTTTTTCAGCCAATATACCGATTCATCATCGCCTTCATAGAGTTCCTGGTAAGCCTCCAGTAGCGCAATCGCTCTGGACTCCTGGGTCTCTAAATAGGCCACAAGATTCAAAATCGTAAACTGCACTGGTTGAGGCGTCACCCCCGGTGGCGGCTGCACAGGGAGCCCGGCCTGCTTTTGCAGGGCTTCGAACCGCTCACCGAAAACCCTTGCATGCCTTCTTTCATCTTCCAGGTGCTTGTGTAATATCTTGCGCATCCGCACATCGGAAACCTTTGGTATCGCTCCCTCGATAAGGCGGATCCCTTCGATTTCTGATGTAGTCAAACGACACATGGTTTCGATGCGCCAGCCAGGAACCTGGGAGCGCCAGCGCACGAGAAAAATGATGATTCTGGCAAAGATATCAGGGGAGAAATCAAGTGCTTTCGTCTTCTTCGGCGCAACTCCAAGCTGTTTTTCTTTTTCCAGGTCTGTTTGCACGGTTTGTATGGTTTCACTCATACAAGTATGCCCTCCCTTATTCCTTCCATGGCTGACTACAGGTAAAAAATAATACGAAATACTACAGGCGCCTGCAAAGCCAACTCTAAACCGGAAATTTCTCAACAGGATGAAAGCATTATTTCAGTAATTCAATCAGTTTTTTTTCGGTCAACATTGAATATACGATCTTGGTAATGAGCTTGTATCCCGCAGCGTTCGGGTGTCCTTGGTGCCAGTAAGCATCAGGATCCTTGTTTTCCATAGCCTGCGCCATTCGTGGCCCAAAATCAACAAAATCAACGCCCAGGGCATCGAGCCGCGCCGGAAGATCCGCATAGGGCCAAATATTATGTGCTCTCCAGTAACGTATATCACCCCGGGTGGGAAGCAATATCACTACCGGCTTTCTGTGTTGTGCCCTTGCGGTATCCTGGAAGGATTCAAGAATCCTGGCAGTCAATTCCAACCCTCCCGATGGATGGCCTGGCTGATAAAACGCCATGTGTTTCGGTTGCTGCCGCACTCTGGCCCGGAATGCGTGATTGTTCAAAACCTTCAACATACTCCAGGTGTAGGGAAAGGAGTGGACACTGATACCCGCCACGCCACCAGGCGTAAAGTATTCATGCTCCAACTGACTCCCGGGATCCTCCAGTAGTTGCTCATAGTCCTTATCCGTCAGAGAGGGTTTCGGGATCAACTGCAATTCATTGGACGCGTCCAGAATAAATCTTGGTTTCAAGCCCACTCGAGTATGAGGAAACAACAGTGGACTGAACTGATTGACATTACGCATGATGTTTTCCGACAAATGAATCAAAAACACCACGGGAGAGCGATCCTGGTGGTTTTGCTGGAATCGCAAAAAGGATTGATCTGAGCCGTAGCCGATCACCGAAAAATTGGAAACCCTGCAATCGATATCGCCGGATAGCCATGTAGTCCAGGCATTCTCCGCATCGGTGCCGAAAGACCAGGCATAGGATTCCCCATAAACCGATAAACAGTTGGGCTCTGATTCCGGATACAGTGGGTTGATCCGGCTTCCGGTACTATCCCTTTGTCCATTTGCCAAGGCAATCGTGGTCGGCCAGCCCAGCAAGGGATCTTCCGATTCCCCATGAATGATGTTTTCCGCCACCCGGCTTCCGGAATAGAAAAAGCCCTTGTCTGATAACAGGTAGCCTACTGAAAAAGATACCAGCTCGATGATGAACAACATCGTCAGAAATAGAAATACGCCGAATAGCGTGTTTTTAGTCAGCATGGCAGACCCCATAGCCTTGAATAGCAGTTAACCGCTTATTATCTTTATTCACCAGAGCAGCTGAGGCAGGCTTGTGTCACTTGCTATCGCCGGATTCCCACTGCAACCGGTATCCATTCTGGCCGCCTGAACCATGAAAATGGCCGGTAATGCCGGTAAGCTTTATGAAGCCAGGATGGCAGCTCACAGCCTGTCAATCCGATGAGAATAGCAACTCCATACTAACCATGCGAGTAGATGCCTGCAATACTGGCGAATCAGGTTTCACTGGCCTGGTAGCCACGCCAGCGATACAACACGCCCACCAGCAAACAACCCACCCCCAGCCAGAACAGGGTCCACTGCACCCCCATGGCTTCCGCCACACTGCCGGCAAGCAGATTGCCGATAGGGGCTATCCCGATGAACAGGGATGAAAACAGTGACATCACGCGACCCCGCAGTTCATCAGGTACCGAAAGTTGAAGATACGTATTAGTGGAAGCGAATACGGTGGTAGTGGCGAAACCTGCTATGGCCAGTAAAGGCAGGGCCAGGGAAACCTGTGTGACTCGCGAAAAAACCAGCAGGGATGCCCCTGCCAGCAGGGAACCCAGGGTGATCCAGTCTTGCATCGATTGTCCATATTGCAGTGCGGCAAGGCGCAAAGCAGCCAGCAAGGCTCCACAGCCTGCGGCCCCCAGCAGAAAACCCAGCGTATCAGGTCCACTGTGAAAGACTTCCCGCACTACCACCGGCATGAGTACCGTGTAGGGCGAGGCAAACAGGCTGACTGCCGACACCAGTACAATGGCATTGCGCAGGGCAGGTTCCCGAAGCACATAACGCAAACCTTCCTGTAAAGCCCCCTTCTGCGCTGCTTTCCGCGGCATTCCATTGGATTCCAGACCAATGAGCCAGAGCGCAATGAGCGTGGGGATGAAGGATAGACCATTGAGCAAAAACACCCAGCCTTCATTTAATTGCAGGATCAATATACCGGCCAGTGCCGGGCCAAGAAAACGCGCCAGGTTGAACAAGCCGGCATTGAGGGCGATGGCATTATGCAATTCTTCTCGCGGCACCAGGCCTGCCATCATGGAGTGACGCGCGGGAATTTCCACCGCATGCACAACCCCCAAGCCAAAGGCCAGCACAATGATCTGCCACACTTGAACCTGGCCGCTGAGTGTCAGCACCGCCAACAGCAGCGCCTGAATCAGAGCAAGGATCTGCGTGGCCAGGAACAGGCGCCGGCGCGGAAGATGATCCGCCAGCCACCCCCCCAGAAAGCTGAACAGCAAAACCGGAATCAGGGCGCAAAAAGCCACCAGCCCAAGCAGAAAACTCGACTCCGTAAGCCGATAGACCAACCAGGCCTGAGCCACGTTCTGCATCCAGGTGCCATGCAGGGAAATACTCTGACCGATAAAATACAGGCGGTATTCGCGCCGCCGCAGCGAACGCAGCAGGAAAGCCATTGTCTCGCACTCCCAATCACAGAGACGCAAGTAAAACACGGATCTTGCCCAGGGTCAGCCCGGAGTCAACCCGAGGGAATACTTGATAATCCCGCAGGGAGCCAGGTGCAACACGAAGAATGGCTATGCGCCTTGCGTAGCGGTGGCCCGGAATCTCTTGAGTGTCCTGCCACAGGATGAAGATACCGACCTTCGCCGGTATGACGGTGGGTGATGTGGTGCCTCGACCCGAAGGGTGAGGCACGCATAATGAACCCCAAAGGGTTTCTATGCGCCAGGCCGGTATCCCTCACACCTCCTGCCAGCCTCATGAGATACCGGCCTACGCCGGTATGACGATCCTTTTTCTAACCACCGGCATTGAGAACGAAGTGAAGCAATGACGTGGTACTGCTGGACAATCAGGCACCTCATACCGGGGAAGTGCCACAGGCCCTGGCAAGAACCAGTGGTACCACCACGCATAGTAAAGAAGTCTTGTCAGGCAACCAACTGGTTGAAGTTGAAGATGGGCACCAGGATGGCAAGTACGATGAGCAACACCACAAGACCCATCACTACCAGAATCAGCGGTTCCACTGCCGCCATGATGCTGGCAATCAATGTCTGCATTTCCCGTTCCTGGTTTTGCGCAGCCCGCTCCAGCATCACTTCCAGATTGCCACTGGTTTCGCCACTGGCAATGAGGTGCAGGGTCATGGGAGGAAAGTATCCGCTTTTTTCCAAAGAGCCACTAATACTACTGCCTTCGCGTACCCGCTTGGCCGCGGCATCCACCGCATCCCGCATGGGTACATTGGTCATTACCTGACCGGCGATACGCAGGGCATCCAGCACGGGGACTCCACTGGCGGTAAGGATACTCAGGGTGCGGGCAAAACGTGCCGTATTCAGCCCCTTGACCATGCGCTGTAAAAACGGGGTATGCAACAATATTCGGTGAAACGCCTTGCGCGGGCCTTCCTGCTTGAGCACATATCGGATTGCCGCGATAAGAGCCACCAGGGCAATGAACATAATCAAGCCATAGCTTTGCATGAATTCACTGAGGGATATCAG
>CBDUNQ010000076.1:0-8064 GCA_965368625.1 uncultured Gammaproteobacteria bacterium | reverse complement strand
GTATCAGTGAAAAGAAACTCAATTATGTGGATACAGGCCTGGGCACCAATGATGCCGTAAAGAAACTTCTGGTGAAGTGCGGCTATGTACGCAGCGCCCACCTGGTGAACGAGTATGCCGACCCCAGTGTATTGAACCCGGAGGCGGACCCCGACATTGTAGGTCCCATTGGCGTATTCAGCGCCACCGAGTTCAGCACTGACAGTGAATTCCGCAAAACCGCCTCGGTAATGAAAATGGTCATCGATGGCCATGCCGGTGCGGGCACCATTTCCATGGGTGGCTATGATTACCACACCGGCGATCGTTCCACCGGCGAAATACGTGATGAGCGTGCCGGGAAATGTATCGGTGCCGTGCTCGAGTATGCGGCACGCAAGGGCGTTCCCGTGATGATCTATGTGTGCAGTGATGGCTCGGTAGCCAGCAATGGCATGATTGACGACAGTACCGATGGCGCCGGCAAGGGCGTCTGGACCGGAGACAATTCCTCCACGGCGGCCTCTTTCTTCCTGGTCTATAGCCCCTTTGGCAGCGCCCCTACCCTGCTGGGCGGCACCCTGGAGGAAAATGAACGTCACCGTCAGCTGGGTTGGTTCCGTGCCGATGGCTCCGTGGAAACCACCAGCGAAATCACCGCCAGTAACGTCAACCTGCTGGCGGAAACCGTGGTACTCAACTACCTCGCATTGCATGGTGAACAGGGTCGGCACAGTGATCCCAGTCTGCGGCTTAGCGGCCTGATGAATGCCGATACGGACCTCACCGCCTTTGCACCCATTGTCAGCGGGAGCTTTTAGTCTGACCAGATCATGCTGAGCACAATGGCAAACGCCTGAAGCACCTTTAAGCAAATAGCATGATCAACCAAACCCTGCTGCCCCTCCGGGGCCAGCAAGGGTTTTACCTTCTGGAATACGGCGCGCAAGCATGCCCGACGGGTAGTGAAGCACTTGCAGTGACATGATTTTCAATCAAATCCGTTGAGACTCTCTCTACCTAGAATCATCGCAGTATCCACCTCCCACACCCCATCATGCCCAGACACCGGGCCCTGACTTTACTCCGCATTACTTCACAATTTTCTCCAGTACTTGTTCACGGTTTTTCACTCTCTTTATCCCGCACAGTAGCACTAAAGACCACGGGGAACCTTCCTGGCCACGGCTAGTGCAATTACCCGGTTTTTTGCGCACAGGAAAGACACTCATTTTCACCAGGGAATGCGGACATAGAAAGGAGAATCACCATGAAAAGCAAGCCAGCTGCACACCATCTCCTATCCAGGGGTATATTCACACTGATGCTGATGACTTTTTTCAGCACATGGGCACAAGCCTCTCTCTGCGTGATCCCAGCCGAAGAAGGCACCTGGTATAACTATGACAGGGATACCCGCAACATCACCCGATTGATCATGGACATGGAATGCCGTGATGCCAGCACCACCACCTGTAACGGCAACATCTGCAGCACCACTTCTGCAGTGAAACCCCATTACTTCATTCGTCTGTTCGGAAAATGCTACCCAAGCGACTGCGACTGGGGACGTATCGAAGGCCAGCGACTCACGGGGAGTCTGGATGGGTGGTATTACTTTTCATACGACCAGGGCTTTGCCAAACGTTACGTGTATATACGCAGCTATCCCGCATGGCCCAACTGGCTTCGCCTGTATATATACAATGACTTTACCGATCCAGCACGCACGGATTACACCATCGATGAATGGATGCACCCCTGAACCCTCTATTGAGAGATAAATAAAGGATACGTGATGGACATATCACCTGCGGTCTGCATGCGACTCCGTTGTCTATCCCTGCCTCTGTGCCTTATGATCAGCATAACAGCCTGTAGTGACGCACAGGAATCGCTGCAGAGTAAGCCCGCGGACAGCAGGCAAACCTCCACGACATTGACAGATACGCTTTATGCGGAAGAATTACTTCCCGACCGTGGAAAGTTCAAAGCGTGGCATGCAGGTGATCTTTTTACCCTGTACAGCAATCAGGCATCTCGAGAGACACTGTTAAAAACCCTGGCCGGTCTATCAGGATTCGAGCTTCATCTCAATGATATGCCCTTCAAACTGCGCACATTGCAATTGGAACAACGTTCTCTGGAGTATATCCTGCAAGCAGTATTGGGCGATATTGACTACCGCTTGGAGTACGGCTATGACTCCCTGCGAGGCCAACACCAACTCCTGGCTCTTCATGCTGGAAAAGCAGCCAATACAGCTCCACTACATACGGATACTACAGAGCGCTCCGCCTCCAGCAGGGTGGAGCCACCTCCCCTTCCCTCCGATTTATTGCCTCCACCCGTACTACAGAATACCGGGAATGACCTGGATCTATTGGCTGCCAGCTGGAACACGATAGAAACAAAGAGCACCACGATGGATATGCTTGCTAACGGAGATGTTCAGCAGCGATTGGCCAGCTTGAAAAGCTTACAGGCCAGCGGCATGGAGTTGGAAAGCCTGCTGCAAGCATCCACAACCGACCGTTCCGCGGAAGTACGCATTGCGGCACTTCGCCAACTCGCCACGGGAGACGGATTTGCCATTACCCAGGGTTTATTGCTTGCGCTGAATGACACCCACGAGCAGGTAGCAATGGAAGCCGCGCAACTGCTGAAACGCAAGGGCGATCGCAGTGTGGTTCGCCATATGGAAAAACGCATTGCCGACATCAATGACCCGGCACTGCGAACCACATTAAGAACCATCACCAATGAATTACATCTAAGCGCACGTATTGAATCCGATCATCCCTATCTACCGCTGGAATAATGCTAAGGGACGGTTCTATTTCAACAGCATTGATTGCTTATCGGCATTGGCATGATCCACCCGCATCAATAATGGCGGTAACAACAGGAAGTCAATGAGCAGCGCAAAGGCCAGAGTAATGGCCAGCAGCGTTCCAGTGGTACTGGTGGGTGAAAAATGCGACAGGGTGAGCACCAGGAAACCGGAAACCAACACCACGGTGGTGATAGTCAAGGCAACACCAACAGTATGAAAAGCATAGCGAATGCCCTCGGGCGCATCGAGATTTTTTTCCCGGCGGGCGCGCAGATACTTGCTCAGAAAATGCACCGTATCATCCACCACAATTCCCAGGGTCATGGTGATGACCACTGAAGCGGAAAGATCGATCTCACCCACCAGCAAACCCCAGGTACCATAGGCCAGGGCGGCCGGTGCAAGATTGGGCAGCATACTGATCAATCCCAGGCGCAGTGAACGCAACACCGCAATCAACACCAGGGAAATCAATACCAGCGCCAATGCCGTTCCCTGCAGCAGACCTCGAATGTTCCGGTGGTTGATGTGGGCAAACACCATATCCAGTCCCGTGGCTTCCTCAACACCCAACTGCGGAATATTTTCCTGTGCCCAGGCCCGTGCGCGGCGATCCAGCTCCAGCAGTTTTTCCGAGTGGGTCTTGTGCACGACCACCACCATTTGCGTGGCGGAGCGTCCCTGACTGATGACATTTTCCAGCCCCAGCCCCAAGGGCAGGGAAAGCTCATAAAAAAGCAAGTATTGCGCGGTCAGTTCCGGACTCTCCGGCAGATGGTACCGGTCCGGGTCATCGCCATGCATACTTTTATTGAGCCGTTTCAGGGTATCGCTGATGGCCGCCACATAGGCCACCTCTTCCTGCTGGCGATACCATTGCACAAATTGATCCAATGCGACCAGGTAAGCGGGGTCATTGATACCGTCTTGGCGTCCCGTATCCACGGAATAGCGCAGTGCATGCACCCCACTGAGGCGGGCATTGATGGCTTCAATGGCCTGTCGCTCAGGGAAGGTGTGATCAAAATAATCATGCCACCGTTCCGTGAGCCGATTATTGCCGATAAAGGCAGTAAACAAAGCCACAACGAAACCGATGCCATACAGTAGTCGATGCCGGTGACCAATCACCCAATCGGCGAAACGATCGATACTTTGCTTCATGGGCTGATGATTTTTACGTTGCCCTACCGGAAGAATCATCAGCAGGGCAGGAATCAGCAACATGGAAAACAGGTAGGCAAAGAACACACCAATGGCCACCATATTACCCAGATCCCGATAGGGTGGACTATCACTGAAGTTGAGCATCAACACCCCGATAATGGTGGTCAGTGAAGTGATGAATACCGGCATGGCATTGATACGCAATGCTTCCCGGACCGCGGCTATCCGGTCGCCGCCCTGATTACGGGTAAAGAAATAACTCACCAGAATATGCACCGAATCCGCCACCGCAATGGTCATCACAATGGAGGGCACGAATCCGGCTACCGGAGTGAGCGTCCGCCCCAACCATGCATACACCCCCATCGCGCTGAGTATGGAAAAACTGATGAGCAATACCGTAATGATCGTGGCGCCCAGGCTGCGTAACAACAACAGCAAGCCCACTACGATAACCAGATAACTTACCACCACCAATTGGCGCAAATCCTGCTCTACCGCTTCACCCAGTTCCACATTGGCCGCTGCCGAACCACTGATCAGGATTTCCACATCGGGATAACGTTGGCGAAGCTCGGCCGCCACCCTGCGTGCATGATGAGTGACTTCTTCATTGGCCGCTTGATTATCCGCTGGTAGGGTAAGCAGAACATTGATGGCCGTGGCCCGGCCATCCCGGGCAAGGAGATTTCCCACCAGGGAAATTTCAGACAGGGCAATGGTACGTATTCGATCCAGTTCTTCCACAGGGCCCGGTATCGGGCCGCTCACAAGATCTTCCGTAATCAGGTGATCGCCTTCGGCATAGGTATATTGATGGTTACTCAGTGAACTGACCCGACGAGAATAGGGAAACTGCCAGGCAAGCTCTGTCAGCTCATGCACCAGGGTCAACAGGGAAGGCGTAAAAACATCCCCTTGCCGCGGCGCCAGATAAAACAGAATATTATCCTGTTGCCCATAGGTGGTTTCCGTGGCTTCAAAGGCTTGCAATTGGGGGTTATCTTCACTGAAAAATACCCGCAAGTCAGTGGTAACCTGCAAGTCAGGCAGGCGCAGACATAGCGCCACCACCACCAGCAGCACACTCAGCACCACCCCATAGGGGTGGTGGATCACCAGATGACTATAGCGCTCAAACATTTCCCGACCGGGGCCGGGAAACATTTCCCTAAAACACCCAGTATTCCTCCCACTCTTCTTCCAACCGTGGACGCCCTGCCTTACCGGGACGTACCGGACGTTCTGCAACGGCTTCCATGGCATCCTTGAAGGATTCGGAGCCCAGCACCTGTTCCTGCGCGAGGGTTTCACGCACCTTGCGCACCAGTGTTACACCAAGTGGCTGCTTCAGCAACTCCCGGTAGGCTTGCCGGCGTTCCGCCTTGGTTTTACCCAGAGCGAGATATTCATCATGCAGGCAAAGCCATTCATTGCGCTTTTCACCGGCATTATAGGCATAGCTGGACCAGCGATAATCGCCCGGCTGGGCCACTACGCCAATGCGCACCGGATTTTGCTCGATAAAGCGGTGACAGGTAAGCAGGTAGGGCTCCGCCTCCACCAGGCAGGCACGATAGCGACCATCCCAGAGTGAACCACTACGGCCATATTCCTGGTTGATATATCGTACATAGCGCCGGCCTATGGATTGCATCAGTTGCGACACCCCCTGCTCCACCTGGGGAGTCACCAGCAAATGCACATGATTACTCATGAGTACATAGGCATGCACATCGCATCCGGAAACCTCACTGGCTTCTCTCAGGTCTTTTATATAACGCCGGTAATCCCGCTCTGCAAAGAAACAGGCGGCACGATTGTTTCCCCGCTGCACTACATGCTGTGGTATGCCGGTAATATTGAATCTGGGCTTCCTTGCCATCATACGTTCCTCCTTGCCGATCCTATTTTCCCAGGTAAAAATGAAATAGCAACAAGCATTAGAATCAATTGTTCTCTGACCCCAATTTATAATGATGCAGAGATACCGGCCTGCGTCGGTATGACGGGGCGTAATGATGCCTTTCGCAATGACGAAGTCTTTCCTGATCCGCAGTGCGAGGTATTTAAAGAAACCACTATCATCCCGGCGTAGGCCGGGATCTTTTAAACTTCCTGCTGCGGTAATGAGATACCGGCCTGCGCCGACATGACGGGGCGTAATGATGCCATTCGCAATGACGAAGTCTTTCCTGATCCGCAGTGCGAGGTATTTAAAGAAACCACCGTCATATCGCAAAGATACCGCCCCCGGCATGAACTGGAATTAATTTATCACCTTAGGTGATTTCGCAGAATAGGCATAAATTCACAAAATCACCGGAAACTAATGACTATTCTCGAGCCAGCGCCTATCATTCAAAAAATCACACCGGTTTGGCTTCAAGTCATGATGTTGACCACCCCATACGGAACCGGTAACCATGAATACAGAGGAACCCCCTATGAAAGATCGAAAATACAGCGGCATCCACAATGACCCCCATGGCGCCATGAATTCCACGGGAAATATCATCCGCGATGCCTGGGTATTCGGCATTATTCCGGAATCGGAAACCTGTGAAGGCTGGACACCGCAGCGTGTCAGCGATCTCTATGACAAGGTTACCGACGCATGGGAACCCTATGGCCACATGGTTTCCCAGCTACCCGACGATATCCGTCAGCGACACGAGCGCATCTATAGCGAAGCCATTAAACAAGCCAGGGAAAAGGGCTGGAATCCAGACCATATGGTAGAAGACGAAGCCTGAACGCAAAGAGGAGCGACTACCTTTGAGGGTTATATGAGCACTACAAGTCCAGTGTGCAGTTGGAAAAGAACCAACCGCCAGCTTCGCTAGCCCCTGCGCTGACTGGGTTACCCATAGCCGAAAATTTTCACATCCTTCGAGAGAATCGGACATCGCTCGAAACCCGAAAACCATTCGCCAGCTTCGCTGGTTCCAACAAAGGCTGGCTATCGATTATCGGAAGTTTCCTGCTTTCGCGGCTTGGCAGCCCCTAGAAAACCACGTTCATCATCACAATCAACACTACCAGGAATAGCAGTGTCATCACGCCACCGGCCTTCATGAAATCGGCAACCCGGTACCCGGCAGGCCCCATGATCAAGGCATTCACCTGATGGGTGGGAATCAGGAATGAATTGGAGGTGGCCATGGCCACGGTCAGGGCAAATACGGCCGGGTTACCTCCCGCGCCAATGGCAATATTAACGGCCAGCGGCACCAGCAGTACCGTGGCACCCACATTGGACATCACCAGGGTAAAGAAGGTGGCCAGCACGGCAACAGCCGCCTGAATCACCCAGATTGGATTGCCGCCCACCACGGAAAGCACTTGTTCGGCAATCCACTTGGCGGTGCCACTGGTTTCCACCGCCAGGCCCAGAGGAATCAGCGAAGCCAGCAGGAATACGGTTTTCCAACTCACCGCATCATAGGCTTCTTCGATGTGCAGAACACCAGACAACACCATTCCCATGGCACCGGTAAGCAACGCCACGGAAAGGCGGATATCCGTGAACAACACCATGAACAGTGCAATGCCAAAAAAGATAGCAGCGGGCAATACCTTGTGCGGACGCAACTCTTCCCGGGGATATTCCGTGGTTACCACCACAAAGTCGCTGTCTTTTTCCAGGCGCGCCAGGGCATCCCAGGCCGTATGCACAATGAGAGTGTCACCGGACTGCAGCGGCATATTGCGAATATCATCCCCCTCGCGCAGGGTTTCACCATTACGATGCAGGCCGATCATGGCAAGGCCGTATTTTTTACGCATCCAGATTTCACGGGCGGTTTTACCCACCAGGCCGGAGCCGGGTGGCACCACTACTTCCGCGATACCCGCCTTGTTTGCCGAGAGGGCATCCACGAAGGTGCGTAACTCGGCGCGACGCTTCAAGGCATATTTTTCCACAAAGGCATCCAGGGCCCGTGGATCCGCGACCACACCCAACACCATGCCGGCTTCCAACTCCGTATCCCGCGCCAGGGATCCGGGGCCGATGCGGTTTCCATGCCCGAGTCGCTTGGTGGCAATTACCCGTATGCGCTCCTGCGCCTCCACATCAT
>CBDUNQ010000075.1:0-8109 GCA_965368625.1 uncultured Gammaproteobacteria bacterium | reverse complement strand
ATATTCTGGATATGGAAAAACTTACCCAGGGGAAGTTGGTGATGAATTCCTCTGCACAAGCCCTGTTGCCGATTATTGAGCATGCCCTTGAATTGAATAAGGCATACGCGGATTCATTGGGAGTGAGCCTGCAACTTCGTAAGCAGACTTCCGGGCTGGTGGTGATGGTGGATGAAATGAGGCTTATACAGGTAATGAATAACCTGTTGTCCAATGCCGCGAAACATGCGCCAAAGGGTAGTGTTGTGAATGTGGACATTGTAGCGCTTGAGGGTCAGGCGCATATCCGTGTTCAGGATGAAGGTCCCGGTATACCCCGGGACATGCAAGCGGGAATCTTTGAAAAATTCAGGCAGGTGGACAGTAAAGATAATCGTGGAGGTGGAGGTACCGGCCTGGGTCTGGCCATTGCCAAGGGGATTGTGGAAATGCTGGGTGGGGAAATCGGCGTGCAGTCCGAGGTTGGGAAAGGGGCGCTTTTCTACTATACCCTGCCATTACATTCTTCCGGGTAATCTGAATGGAATAAGGGCGCAGTACGGCTATTTTGCTGGATTATTGGAAATCAGGCAGAGTATGCTGCAGTTTTCCACAATGTTATGTACATGAAGGCAATGGACAATCAATCCAGGGAAACAATCTGTGAAGTCTTGGGCTGGCGTGAATGGGTCGCTCTGCCGGAGCTGGGTATTCCGCATATCAAGGCAAAAATCGATACGGGTGCCAGAACTTCCTGTTTACATGCTTTTGAAGTGCATGCCTTTCGACGCAAGGGGCAGCGCTGGGTCCGTTTCTGTGTGCACCCTCATCAAAAGGATCTGGAGCAGGTTGTTCATTGCGAGGCGCCGGTCAAGGATCGTCGCTGGGTTACCGATTCCGGTGGCCACCGTACCTTACGCTATGTTATCGATGCACAGGTGGTAATCGGAAAGAATCGGTGTACCGTGGAGTTGACGCTGACCAAGCGCGATAATATGAAATTCCGAATGCTCATTGGTCGCACCGCCATGCAGGGCCGCTTTATGGTGGATGCCTCACGCTCCTATTGTCAGGAGCGCCTTGACCTGGATTCCATGGAATGGGATACACAGGAAGAGCAGGAAGAGATTGAGTGAACCGGTGCACTGATCCATTGGTTGAGGTAACGGATCATGGTCCCGGTAAGCCAGTGTGACTTTTACTATAAAGGCCGGGTCTTTATCTCAGGGTATATCGGCAGCGGTTGAGTTCCGGGTCCCCGGAAAAGATTATTATCATTCCTGGGTGACGATGTAAGCTGGAAAGTGCAGGTGATTATGAAGAAAAAAGAACCCGCGGCCACAATGGAAAAAGCCAATGAGCCCATTACCATTGGTGATGAAATCATTCGACCCGGTGATAATAAACTGGTATTGCTTCCGGTTACGGTACTGTATACCAGTAATCCGGTAGAAATGCCGGTGCATGTTATCAGTGGCAAGCGTTCAGGCCCGCGGCTTTTTGTAAGCGCCGCCATTCATGGCGATGAGCTAAATGGTATCGAAATTATTCGTCGGCTGCTGAATTCCGCTGCCCTGAAGCAATTGCGTGGCACCCTGATTGCGGTACCCATCGTTAATATTTTCGGGGTACTGAATCACTCCCGTTATCTGCCCGACAGGCGTGATCTGAATCGCAGCTTTCCGGGTTCGGAGCAGGGTTCCCTGACCGCAAGGCTTGCGCATTTATTCATGAGCGAAATTGTTGCCAAATGCACCCATGGCATTGATCTGCATACCGGTGCATTACATCGGGATAATCTGCCGCAGATACGCGCCCACATGGATGATGAGGAAACGGCGCGTCTGGCGCATACCTTTGGTGTACCCGTGGTACTCAATTCAGAATTGCGCGATGGCTCACTGCGTCAGACGGCCGATGAAAGCGGTATCAAAATGCTGTTGTATGAAGCCGGTGAAGCCCTGCGTTTCGATGAGGTGAGTATCCGTGTCGGAGTGGCGGGAATCCTCAATGTCATGCGTGCCCTGGGTATGTTGCCTACGCGGCAAAAAAAAACCACCAAGCCCAAGCCCGAATCCATCATTGCACGGTCCAGTTCCTGGGTACGTGCTCCCCAGGGGGGTATTTTCCGCAGTTATGTACGCCTGGGTGAGCGGGTGGAGAAGCAACAGGTATTGGGTATGGTTTCCGATCCCATGGGTATGGAGGAGTGGCCCATCATCAGTGCGTATACGGGGATTATCATAGGCAGGACCAATCTTCCCCTGGTCAATGAAGGCGATGCCCTGTTTCATGTGGCGCGCTTTGAAAAAATCAAACATTCGGAACATGCCGCGGTAGCGGTGGCGGAGTTGCACGATTTTCATGAAGGCGTGCATCCGGAGGAAAACGAGATCCGTTAGCCATTACGCAACCCCTGATTAAGCGGGTCAGCCCTATCTGTCATGCGCGTCGCTACGCGATGCGGCAATCTCCCGACTCAGGCGCTACCGGGAAAGCACGTGCCTGAGTCGGTAGATTGCTTCGCTTCGTTGGCAGTGACGACAGCCATAACCGTTGCGGCTGGCACTGGCTACATTTACTGGCGAATGCCTTCCACAGACAGGAATAATTCCACCTGGCGGGAAGCAGGGCCCAGGTCATAGTCGATACCGAAATCCGCCAGGGTGAGTGTTACTACGCCCTGGAATCCGCGTCGATATCCACCCCATGGATCCTTGCCGTGGCCGGTTTCTTCCACCTCAATGGTAATGGGGCGCGTTACCCCATGAAGCGTCAGCTCCCCTTCCAGCGCTGCCTTACCCTCTGGACCGGGTAGGTAGCGGGTGCTGACAAAGCGGGCTTGGGGAAAGCGTTTTACATCGAGAAAATCCTTGCCGCGCAGATGCTTGTCCCGCTCTGCATGGTTGGAATTGATGCTGGCCGTGTCGATGGATACTTCCACGGTGGCGGATTCCGGTTGTTTTTCATCGTAGGTGAATGAGCCGGAAAAGCGATCGAAGCGACCCAATAACCAGCTGAAACCCAGATGTTTGATTCGAAACTGGATAAAGGCATGGGCGCCTTTGGTATCAATGAGGTACTTATCAGCCAGTACCTGACCGGGTAAGGTGGCACCCAGGCCAAGGGTCAGTGACAGTGCGAGGGCGCGCAACAGCGGTATATTCATGGCGATTACTCCAGTGGGGGTGAGGCGGGATTTCGTGGGCTGAGCATTCGCTTCAGGGTTCGATCCCGATTGTAGAAATGATGTTTCAATGCAGCCAGAGCATGTAAAGATGACAGGCCGATGAGGATATAGGCCAGTATTTCGTGAATCTCGCCGGCAATATCTTCCTGTTCGGGCAGGTTACTCAAAGTGGCAGGCAGGCTGAACCAGTTGAATACTTCCAGTGGGCGTCCATCAGCCGTGGAAATCAGATACCCGCAGATCATGCATGCCAGCAACAAACCATACAACAGGCCGTGGGTGATGCGGGCGAGTCTTTTTTCCCAGTGGGTTCCCAGTGGTTGTGGTGCGGGGTTTTTGCCGCGCCAACTGATCCGCACCAGTAGTAGCAGAAAGAGTAGTACACCCATGCCCTTATGAAGCTCGGGCCCGCGCTGGTACCAGGAATCGTAGTAATCCAGTTCCGTCATCCACAGTCCCAGGAAAAACAGGGTCGTAACCGCCAGTGCTGTGATCCAGTGCAGGACGATGGCGATCAGCCCATAGTGGTCATGGGTGTTACTCCAGTGCATGGTGGCGTGATCCTGTGTGTACCGTCATGGCTGTAGTGTACGGTTGATTATTCAGGAATAAACCGCTAGGTTGAGAAATCATTGTTCTTGAGAACGCAACAATCATGGCGCGACTGGAAGAATTAGAAACCTTTGTTCGCGTCGTGGAGTCAGGCAGCATCAGTGGTGCCGCGGAACGCCTGGGGGTAGCAAAATCCGCCGTAAGCCGGCGGATTTCTGATTTGGAGGGGCGCCTGGGGGTGCAATTGTTCCGGCGAACCACCCGTTCCCTCAATCTTACCGATAGTGCCTTGCCTTTTTACGAACGCTGTATTCGAATTCTCACAGAGGTGGAAGAGGCGGAGCAATCGCTCACCAGTGCTCATGGAGCGCTGCAGGGGCAACTGCGTGTGGCGGCACCCCTGTCCTTCGGGTTGCTGCACCTGGGCCCGGCCATCGCGGAATTCGCAGCATTGCATCCGGGCATCCATTTTGATCTTGATTTCAATGATCGTCAGGTGGATCTGTTGGCGGAAGGCTTTGATCTTGCTCTGCGTATAGCCCAGTTAGCGGATTCCAGCCTCAAGGCGCGTCAACTGGCCCCCATTCGTTTAATAACCTGTGCCAGTCCCGATTATATCCAGCGTCGAGGAACTCCCTTGCACCCTGGAGAACTGGCGGAACATGACTGCTTGAGCTACAGCCTTTCCAGTGACCCGCAGCGCTGGAGCTATCTGGATGACCGGGGCAAGCCCCTGGTGGTGCGGGTGCCATCCACCCTGCAGGCCAATAATGGTGACTTTCTCATGCAGATGGCCCTGGCCGGGCAGGGCATCACGCGGCAGCCCAGCTTTTTGCTGTATAAAGCGCTCCGCCAGGGAGCCCTGGTTCCCCTGTTGGGCGCCTATTCCAGCCCACCGCTCCATGCCCATGCCCTCTACCCGGGTACGCGGCACCTGTCACTACGGGTGCGGGCGTTTGTGGATTTTCTCGCCAGCCGCTTTGAGGGGATTCCCTACTGGGATGCCGAGGGGGCACAGGAGAATGGCGCAAAAGAGGAGTAATTTATATCTAATAGCATGATTTTAAATAATAAAAAATTATTTTCCCGCGACCGGAGGCGTGGGGCAGCCACCCTTGGGACCGTGGTTACGGCGGGTGGTCTTTTCATTGCTTAGACCTCTACACCAAGGTACACTGAAAGGCTTCATTTTTTCATCGATGTGGGTGTGAAACACCCTTGATTTTCAATTATTTCCACGGAGTGAAGGCATGGCCATCGAACGTACATTTTCCATTGTGAAGCCCGACGCAGTTGCCAAGAATGTAATTGGCGAAATCTACAGTCGCTTTGAAAAAGCGGGTCTGAAGATTGTGGCTTCCAAAATGCTGCACCTTACCGAAAAACAGGCGGGTGAATTCTATGCCGTACACAAGGAGCGCCCTTTCTACAATGACTTGGTGAAATTCATGGTTTCCGGACCGGTTATGGTGCAGGTGCTGGAAGGTGAAAATGCCATCATGAAGAACCGCGAAGTCATGGGTGCCACCAATCCCAAAGATGCCGCACCGGGCACCATCCGTGCCGATTTTGCCAGCACGGTGGATGAAAATGCCGTCCACGGTTCCGATGCAGCAGAAACCGCTGCGCAGGAAATCGCCTTCTTCTTCAAGCCGGAAGAAATCTGCGCCCGCACGCGCTGAGTGAGCCATTGGAATCCACCATGACTTCCAGCAGGATCAATTTACTCAATTTCGACCGCCGGGGTTTACAGGTTTTCTTTTCTGAAATGGGGGAGAAACCTTTTCGTGCGACCCAGCTGTTGAAATGGATCTATCAGGAAGGCGTGGTGGATTTCAATGCCATGTCCAATCTCAGCAAGGCCTTGCGCGCCCATTTGACGGAATGTTGCGAAATTCGTGGCCTGGAAGTGGCACAGGATCAACAGTCCGATGACGGCTCACGGAAATGGCTGTTCCGGCTTGATGATGGTAATTGCATCGAGACGGTATTCATTCCGGAAAAGGAGCGTGGCACTCTTTGTGTTTCCTCGCAGGTGGGTTGCGCCTTGAATTGCAGCTTTTGTTCGACGGCACAACAGGGTTTCAACCGGAACCTGAATACTGCAGAGATTATCGGTCAGGTTTGGCAGGCGTCCCGCCTGTTACAGCGTCAGTATGGGGATACACGCGCCATCAGCAATGTGGTGATGATGGGGATGGGAGAGCCGCTACTGAATCTGGATGCAGTGGTACCGGCGATGCAGCTGATGCTCGATGATAATGCTTATGGGCTTTCCAAGCGGCGGGTGACCCTGAGTACTTCCGGAGTGTTGCCGGCGCTGGAGCAGTTGAGTCAGGAATGTGAAGTGGCCCTGGCAGTATCCCTGCACGCACCCAATGATGAATTGCGTGACGAGCTGGTGCCGCTCAATCGCAAGTATCCTATTCGGGAATTACTCAATGCCTGCTGGCGTTATGTAGAGGGCGAAGGGCGCCGGCGGGTGACCTTTGAGTATGTTTTGCTGGATGGCGTCAATGACTCCGATGAGCATGCACGGCAACTGGTAAAGCTGTTGCGCAACAAGCCAGCCAAAGTGAATCTCATTCCATTCAACCCATTTCCCCAGACCCGGTACCGGCGCAGCAGTGCGGCGCGCATTGACCGGTTCTTCGATATTCTCATGCAGGCCAATATCACCACCATCACCCGCAAGACCCGTGGCGATGATATTGCGGCTGCCTGTGGCCAGTTGGCTGGCGACTTTCATGACCGTACACAACGCAGGATTCGGCGTATGGATATCAACAAGGGAGAGGAAGTGGCATGAAGTGCAGTCAATTCCTGTGGTCCGTGGTACTGATCATCAGCCTCTCGGCCTGCAGTAGTGGCCCGAAGCGCAAACTGGATCCTGCCAAGGCGGCGCAAGCCAATGTGGAACTGGGGTTCGCCTATTTTCAGGAAGGTGAAATGGAACTGGCCATGCAGTATCTGCAGAAGGCGCTGTCCCAGGATCCTGATCTACCCATGGCGCACTCCGCCATTGCGGTGGTCTATGAACGCCTGGGAGAGGTGCAACAGGCAGAACGTCACTATAGCCGGGCCATTTCGCTGAATCCCAAGGATTCCAAGATCAACAACAATTACGGTCAATTTCTGTGTCAGCAAAATCGGCTTGAGGAAGCCGAAAAGCAGTTCATGAAGGCCGTGGGCAATCCGCTGTATTCAGCGCCGGAATCGGCCTACACCAATGCCGGTATCTGTGCCCGCCGAATTCCTGATGAAAAAAAGGCTGAGGAATATTTTCGCAAGGCATTGGAAAAGAACCCTCTCTATCCCATGGCTTTGTTGCAGATGTTGAAGCTGAGCTACGATCAGAAAGAATATTTGCGCGGTCGTGCCTATCTGCAGCGCTTTCAGCAAGTATCGCGTCATACCCCGGAAAGCCTCTGGTATGCCATACGGGTTGAACATGCCCTTGGGGATAAGGACGCCGTATCCAGTTATGGCCTGCTGCTGAGTAACGGCTTCCCTGATTCGCTACAGACACGCGAATACCTGGATTGGAAGCATGAGCAATACTGAAGACGGGTTTTCAGCCGAGGCCGCTGTCACCCCCACTGATTCCACACCCGCACTACATCTGGGGAAAGAGCTGCGTGCAGCGCGTGAAGCGAAAGGCCTGGATCGCCAGGATGTTGCACTGCAATTGCGTCTTGATATCGGCATCATCGAGGCGCTGGAAAATGATGATCTGGAACGTCTGCCGGCCATGACCTTCGTGCGTGGTTACCTGCGCAGCTATGCGCGCCTCATGGGTATGGATGAATCCCGGGTCAAGGAAGCCCTGCCCGAGTCATCACCCCTGCCGCGCCCCACCCAGGGCAAACGCCGGACGTACCGTCGCTCGCCCTTGGCACCCCGCTTTCCCTGGGGCCGGTGGATCGGGCGCAGCCTGGTGCTGGGCTTGCTGGTATTTCTGGGCGTGGTACTGTTTCCCAAAGGTATGGAGCTGTGGAATGCCCGCCAGGGTACGCCGGCAACCGAAGATGCACAGACTCAGCTGGCTTTACCTGAATTGGGTGGATCATCACCCGCTTCTCCCTTACCCCCGGCGACCGAGTCATCTGCGCTGGCATTACCCGTCCCTGTTCCTGCTCCCGCTCCCATGGAACCCGCAGTGGAAGACCTGGAAATGCAGGCCATTTCAGATATGGCGGTGGACCAGAACATTCCGGTGGAAGCCAGGGTGACCACTCCCTCCCATGTGCCCGATGCCGGTCCGGTAAAACAGGTGCTGGTGCTGCAGTTCGAGGAAGACAGCTGGGTGGAACTCAGTGATAATCGTGAACGCCTGCTGTACGGCCTGATGCGTGCCAATACCAGCAAAACCATTGCCGGCCAGCCCC
>CBDUNQ010000074.1:0-8168 GCA_965368625.1 uncultured Gammaproteobacteria bacterium | reverse complement strand
CGATACTCGAGGTGCAACAGGCGGTTCCTGAACGCATCGATCAACAACTCAATGCCCTGGTGGCAGGGCGTCAGGCGGTGTAATGTACGGAAGGATTAGGGGAACCGGCAGCTATCTACCCGAAAAGATACTGACCAATCATGATCTCGAAAAAATGGTGGATACCACGGATGCCTGGATTCGGGAGCGCACCGGTATCGCCAAGCGCCATATCGTCGCCGATGACGAGAGCACCTGTGATCTGGCGGAAAGGGCGGCACGCAATGGCAGTGCTCCCTACAACGGTGTGGCACCGGATGTAGACCTGATCATCGTGGCCACCACCACACCGGACCGGATCTTTCCCAGCACCGCCTGCCTGCTGCAACAGCGCCTGGGCATTCATGGCTGTGCCGCATTCGATGTTCAAGCCGTCTGTACCGGCTTTGTCTATGCCCTGGGAATTGCCGATAAATTCATTCGATCCGGCAGTGCCAAATGTGCCCTGGTGGTCGGCGCGGAAACCCTGTCGCGTATCGTTGACTGGAATGATCGTGGCACCTGCGTGTTATTTGGCGACGGTGCCGGTGCCGTAATCCTGGAGGCTGACGAAGAAACCGGAATACTTTCCAGCCACCTGCACGCCGATGGCAGTTATGAAAGCCTGTTATCCGTGCCCGCCGGGGTTTCCCAGGGCTTTGACCTGGTGAAGGAAGGCAATGCCTTTATTCAAATGAAAGGCAATGAAGTGTTTAAAATGGCGGTGAATACCCTGGGGCGAATAGTGGATGAAACCCTGGCAGCCAATAAAATGAAAAAAACCGATGTTGACTGGTTGGTGCCGCATCAAGCCAACATCCGCATTATTCAGGCCACTGCGCGAAAATTGAAAATGAATATGGACCATGTGGTGGTCACCGTGGATCAGCACGGCAATACTTCCGCCGCATCGGTACCACTTGCCCTGGATACGGCGGTACGTGATGGCCGTATCCAGCGCGGGGAAACCCTGTTACTGGAAGCCTTTGGTGGTGGATTCACCTGGGGCTCGGTTTTGATGAAATATTAAGTCACACGCATACCTATGAGCGACACAACACAAACACTTGCCATGATATTTCCCGGCCAGGGCTCCCAGTCCCTGGGCATGCTGTCTGCACTCGCCAGTGAATACGCAGTGGTAGAGGAAACCTTTCGTCAAGCCAGTGAGGTGCTTGGCTATGATCTCTGGAAGCTGGTGCAGGAAGGTCCGCTGGAAACGCTCAACCAGACAGATCGCACCCAGCCCGCCATGTTGACTGCCGGTGTGGCGGTGTGGCGTTGCTGGCAACAGCAGGGGGGTGCCGTGCCCGCGGTGATGGCAGGACATAGTCTGGGTGAATACACAGCACTGGTTTGCGCGGGTGCGCTGGCGTTTCCCAGTGCTGTCGGCCTGGTGGCGGAACGAGGACGGCGAATGCAGGAAGCCGTGCCTGTCGGAAGCGGAGCCATGGCTGCCATTCTTGGCCTGGATGATCAGCAAGTGATGGAACTATGTACTCAGGCGGCACAGGGTGAAGTAGTGGCGGCCGTGAATTTCAATTCCCCCGGGCAAGTGGTCATCGCCGGTAACCATGCAGCGGTGGAGCGCGCCATGGCACTGGCCAAAGAGGCGGGAGCCAAACGCGCGCTGCCATTGCCGGTGAGTGTGCCATCCCATTGCAGTCTGATGGAACCCGCTGCGCAGGCTTTCGCACAGACCCTGGCGGCCACTGAATTCAAGCCACCGGCCATTCCGGTGATCCATAACGTGGATGTGGCCGTGCACGCCCAGGTGGATGACCTGCGTAGTGCACTTGCCCGGCAATTGTACTGTCCGGTGCGCTGGGTAGAGACCATTCAAGCCATGGCTGCACAGGGAATGAACGAATTCCTGGAGATGGGGCCGGGTAAGGTGCTGGCAGGACTCAACAAACGTATCGATAAGCAATTGGAAACCCGGGCCGTGTACGATTCAGACAGCCTGGCGACGGCTCTGGCGGGTAACCAGCGTTAACAGGCCCAGGTGCCTAGTACGGAGAAAACCAATGTCATGGGAAAATGAAATCGCTCTGGTGAGTGGTGCCAGCCGGGGCATCGGCAAGGCCATTGCCCTGAGCCTTGGACAGCAGGGAGCAACCGTAATCGGTACGGCCACGAGTGAAGCGGGTGCCCAGGCGATCAGTCAGTATCTGTCCGAGGCCGGCGTGAAAGGCACGGGTATGGTGTTGGATGTGGCTGATGCTGCCTCGGTGGAAGCCGTGGTGAAAGCGGTGGGAGTACAGTTTTCTGCCCCCACGATTCTGGTCAATAATGCCGGCATAACGCGTGACAATCTTTTGATGCGTATGAAGGACGACGAATGGGATGCGGTGATCAATACCAATTTGAGTTCCATCTACCGTCTCAGTAAAGCCTGTATGCGGGGCATGATGAAGGCCAAGCGTGGGCGGATCATCAGTATCGCCTCCGTAGTGGGCGCTACCGGTAATCCGGGGCAGGCCAATTACGCAGCGGCCAAGGCAGGCATGGTGGGCTTCAGTAAATCACTGGCTCGGGAGATCGGTTCCCGTGGAATTACCGTCAATGTGGTGGCGCCGGGATTTATCGATACGGATATGACGCGTGCACTGCCCGAAGAACAGCGCAAACAGCTGACCGGACAGATTCCGCTGGGCACCCTTGGTCAGGCGCAGGATATCGCCAATGCGGTGGTATTTTTAGCCTCCGCTCAGGCGGCATACATTACGGGTGAAACGCTGCATGTGAATGGTGGAATGCATATGGCGTAAAACTTCAAGTAATAAATGATTTAAATATGTGGCGTAAGTACATGTTATTAAATGAGTAAAAAATACTTATTAAAGTGATTTCTAATTTTTGCTCCGAGTAGATATCGGGCAAATATCCGTGATAAAAATCACTGTCGCTGATTACTGGCATGAACATACGCTTTTCACTACAATACCCGCCGCAGCTGTGGCTGTTTTTTGTTGCCTTGTGAGGAAAATTCAACAATGAGTAACGTCGAAGAGCGCGTTAAGAAAATCGTCGTAGAGCAGTTAGATGTCAAGGAAGAGGAAGTAACCAACACCGCCTCCTTTGTAGATGATCTTGGCGCTGATTCCCTGGACACTGTAGAACTTGTAATGGCCCTTGAAGAGGAATTTGAATGTGAAATTCCAGACGAAGAGGCTGAAAAAATCACCACAGTTCAGCAGGCGATTGACTACGTCAACGCTCATCAGGACTAAGTAGTGTTTTTCGGGAAGGCCGCAGGCTCCGCATCAGCGGGCGCGGCCTTCTGTATTTGATATGCCTGTGGAAATGCGGGCTGTCTACAGAACATTGAGGAAGAAATCTTGGCTAAGCGGCGCGTAGTCATCACCGGTCTTGGTATTGTTTCTCCTGTGGGACTCACCCTGTCCGAGAGTTGGTCCAATATCCTGGCCGGCAACAGTGGTATCTCCCCCATTACCCATTTTGACACATCGGACTACGCCGTGCGCTTTGCCGGTACGGTGAAGGATTTCGATGCCACTCAATACATGTCCGCCAAGGATGCCCGAAAGATGGATGGTTTCATCCATTACGGCATTGCCGCCGGCATGCAGGCCTTCCAGGATTCCGGCCTGGAAGTCACGGAAGCCAATGCCCAGCGTATGGGTGTGGCCATCGGTTCCGGCATTGGTGGCCTTACCACCATTGAAAACAATTACGAATCCCTGCTCAAAGGGGGACCCCGTAAAATTTCCCCCTTCTTTGTGCCCAGCAGCATCATCAATATGATTTCCGGTAACCTCTCCATCATGCTGGGTTTGCAGGGTCCCAATATCGCCATTGTCACGGCTTGCACCACGGGCACGCACAATATTGGTGACGCTGCCCGCATCATCGCCTATGGCGACGCTGACGTAATGGTGGCGGGTGGTGCCGAAATGGCCAGTTCACCATTGGGCCTGGGTGGCTTTGCCGCGGCGCGCGCCCTGTCTACCCGCAATGATGATCCCGCCACCGCCAGTCGGCCCTGGGATCTGGATCGCGATGGATTTGTACTTGGAGATGGTGCCGGTGTACTTGTGCTCGAGGAATACGAGCATGCCCGCAAGCGTGGCGCCAACATCTATGCCGAATTGATCGGTTTCGGCATGAGCGGTGATGCCTTCCATATGACGCAGCCCGCTGAAGGGGGTGCCGGTGCCGTACGCTGTATGGCCCTTGCCATGAGCGATGCCGGTGTGAACCCTGAAGATGTCCAGTACATCAATGCCCATGGCACCTCCACGCCGGCCGGGGACAAAGCGGAAGTGGCAGCCATCAAAACCGTTTTCAAGGACCATGCGGCCAGTGTTGCGGTCAATTCCACCAAGTCCATGACCGGTCACTTGCTGGGTGCCGCCGGGGGCGTGGAAGCCGTATTTACCGCTCTGGCGATTCGCGACCAGGTGTCTCCACCCACCATCAATCAATTCACGCCGGATCCTCAATGTGACCTCGATTTTGTACCCAATGAGGCACGCAAAATGAAAATCGACGTGGCGGTGTCCAATTCCTTCGGGTTTGGCGGCACCAATGGCACCCTGGTGTTGCGCAGAATCTAGCGCAAAGAACCCATCGCGGTGGCAGGGACACACAGGTCGGGAAGTACTGCAAATACCCAATGGGTAGCCCTTTCCGATTCGGTTGATCTTCTGGCGCTGCAGCGCAACCATCCCCAGCGTTATCCCTACCTGCTGGAAAGTGTGGCTCATGGCGAACAAAATCGCTTTTCGATTCTGTTTGCCTTTCCCGAGGAATCACTGCAGTTGAATGCCGATGGTCTGTGGCGTGATGGCGATCGGCTCAGTGAACAGGATTTTCTCACGCAACTGGATGCCGACTGGCGAGCACAAGGCTTGGAAAACGTAAGCCCGGGCTGTGACTTTCTCCCTTTCACCGGAGGCTGGTTTCTCTATTTGGGATATGAATTGGCTGCACAGGTGGAGCCCACGGTCAACTTTCCCGCATCACCGTTTCCTTTGCCAACGGCCATCGCCACGCGCATTCCCGCTGCCATTATTCATGATCATCAGCAGCAGCAAAGCTGGCTGGTGGCTGAACACGAGGCGGCCCCCTATCTGCCACTCATGCGCGAAGACTGTCGTGAACAAACCGACTCTCCAGCCAGCAGTACCGGCCACAGCATTGCACCGCCGCCACTCGGTTCACTGCAGGAAGAAGATCCGCGTCAATATATACATGCCGTAGAAAAAACCCTGCAATACATACATGACGGTGATTTATTCCAAGCCAATCTGTCGCGACGCTGGGAGGGTGCTCTGTTGCAGCCCTATGGGGACAGTGACCTGTATGCCCGATTGCGGCAAAAGAATCCGGGGCCCTTCAATGGCCTCATGCTATGGGAAGATTGCGCCATCATCAGTTCTTCCCCGGAAAGACTGGTGAGCGTACGAGAGGGACTGGCCAATACCCGTCCCATTGCCGGTACCCGGCCACGTTCAGGAGAGATGGAAAAAGATCAGGCGCTGTCCACGGAATTGCTGGGGAACCCCAAGGAACGGGCGGAACATGTGATGCTTATTGATCTGGAACGCAATGATCTGGGCAGGGTTTGTGTCCCTGGCAGTGTCAGAGTCAATGAACTCATGGTGCTCGAATCCTATGCCCATGTGCATCACATCGTATCCAACGTACAAGGCCGCTTGCGCACCGGAATTACCCCGGGGGAGGTCATTCGCGCCGTTTTTCCCGGTGGCACCATTACCGGTTGCCCCAAGGTGCGTTGCATGGAAGTCATTGCGGAGCTGGAGCACGAAGGGCGTGGACCCTATACCGGCTCCATGGGTTACCTGAACCGGAACGGCAGTCTCGACCTGAATATTTTGATTCGCACCTTGATCCGTAATGGTACCAGCATCAGCCTGCGTGCCGGAGGCGGTATAGTGGCGGATTCCGATGCTCGTCGTGAACTGGAGGAAACCCGTGCCAAGGCGCGGGGTATGTTGCTGGCATTGCAGGAGGAGGTCAAATGAGCGACAACACCGCTGCACTCGTTAATGGCAGCCTGGCATCACAGATTTCCCTGTCGGACCGGGGGCTGAACTATGGCGATGGCCTGTTTGAGACCATTGCCGCACCCCGGGGTCAATTGCAATTCTGGGAACGACATATGGCACGCCTATCCATGGGTTGCAGGCGCCTGGGGTTGTCCGCCCCCGATGTGCCACGACTGTTGTTTGAGGCCCAGCACCTGTTGCAGGATCAGGAAAGCGCGGTAGTGAAGATTGTGCTCACCCGGGGTAGTGAAGGCCGCGGATACCAGCCGAATCCCACGGCCCCCGTCACCCGTATTGTGCGCCGGCTACGCTGGCCGGAATTTCCCGGTAATCCGGCGGACAGGGGTATTCGAATGAACTACAGTCCGGTTTCTCTGGGGCGCAATCCGCTATTGGCGGGCATCAAACACCTGAATCGCCTGGAGCAGGTGTTGGCCAGCCGGCAACTGCAGGAAGAAAATGCAGAAGAAGCCCTGCTTTCGGATGACACCGGTAATCTCATTGAAGGCACGCGCAGTAATTTATTCCTGGTACGCCAGGGCACCCTGTATACACCCGACCTGCAACAATGCGGTGTGGCCGGTATACTGCGCTCTGTCATCATGGATCTGTGCCGACAAGAACAGATTCCCTGTAAGGTAACCGGGATTGGCCGCCAGGATATCGAGAATGCCGAGGAAATCTTCATGACCAACAGCCTGATGGGCATCTGGCCCGTGCGTGAAATGACCGGGGTTCCCTGTGTCAGTGGGCCATTGACGCGACAGTTGCAGGCCAAACTGACCTCCAGTGTACCGGGTGAGCAATGGTATCCTTGAAAAAGACCCTGCTCTGGCTCGGGCTGTTATTGATTGTTGCCACCCTGCTGGCGGCGATCTGGGCATGGCAGCAATATGAGGACTTTGAACGTACTGCCTTGCCACTGGATCAGGATGGTCTGGTCTATGTGCTGGCGCCGGGTACTTCCCTGCGCGCGCTGGCCCATGACCTGCATCAACGGCAACTGATTGCACATCCCCTGTTATTGCGCATACTGGCGCGGCAAACCGGGCTCGCGAATCGTCTCAAGGCGGGTGAGTACCATATCGCGGAAGGTACTACTCCCCGGCAGTTACTGCAGCAATTGAGTACCGGTAAGGTGCTACAGCATGAATTGACGCTGGTGGAAGGGCATACCTTTCGACAAATGATGGCGCGAATCAATGAACATCCCGCACTGCAACACCAGTTGCAGGAATTGCCCGATGACGAAATCATGTCTCGCCTGGGTTATTCAGGTGAACATCCCGAAGGCCGCTTCCTGCCGGATACTTATCACTTTCCGCGGGGTACCAGCGATGTGGATTTTCTCAAACGCGCCTATACCGCCATGGAGCAGGTGTTGCAACAGGCCTGGGCATCGCGGGATAAGGATTTACCCCTGAAAACACCCTATGAAGCCCTGATTCTGGCTTCCATTGTGGAAAAGGAAACCGGTGTCCCTGAAGAGCGCGCCACCATTGCCGGGGTATTCACCCGCCGCTTGCAGAAAGGCATGCGGTTACAGACTGATCCCACGGTGATTTACGGTATAGGCGAAACCTTTGATGGTGATATACGCTATCGGGATCTGCGCCGTGATACGCCTTACAATACCTACACGCGCGCAGGCTTACCACCCACACCCATTGCCATGCCCGGTCGGGATGCGATTCATGCCAGTGTGCATCCGGCGCCGGGAAAGGCGCTGTATTTCGTGGCTACCGGCGATGGCCGCCATTATTTTTCAGCAACCCTGGCGGAACATAATCGCGCCGTGAACAAATACCAGAAAAGGCGCTGACCATGAGCAAAGGTCGTTTCATTACTGTGGAAGGCAGTGAGGGCGTAGGCAAGACCACCAACCTCAGCTTTATCCGCAAGCAGCTGGAAGCGGCAGGCATCCCCCTGGTGGTAACCCGGGAACCCGGTGGTACAGTACTCAGCGAAAAGATCCGCCAATTGTTGCTGGACCCGGAAAACCGTTCCATGGTTTCCGATTGTGAATTATTGCTGGTGTTCGCCGCACGGGCCCAGCACCTGCAGGAAGTGATCCTGCCGGCGGTGAATCGTGGTGACTGGGTGTTATGTGACCGC
>CBDUNQ010000073.1:0-8218 GCA_965368625.1 uncultured Gammaproteobacteria bacterium | reverse complement strand
TGCCGTGCTGCTCTGCAGTGGCTATTATGGCCGGCACATCCCAGGCCGGGTCCACCACCGCCGCACGGCCGCTGGCACAATCCTCGATGAGATAGACAAAGTTCTCCATGGGTCCCAGTTCCAGGGCATGAATTCGGTGAACACTTGCGGGCTTCATGGGCGGCTCCAGGTGGCTGGGATTGGTGGTTGACGGCTATTTAATCATGATCTCACCGGCCGCGTGAAGAAAACCAGCACTCCTGCCTCTCCCTGGGCCTGCCGGCGGCTTGCTCTCATACCCCATGGCCACGTAAGGTAATGCCATGAAAGAACAGATCGCGCATCCCGACCCGGGCAGTGAATTTCCCATCGCCGAAGGCTGTTACATTCTGGAGAGCTGGAACACGGAAGGTGATGAAGCATGCTCCATGGCCCGGGCACGTTTACCCGCCGGTGAAACCACTCACTGGCATGTATTGCACGGGGTCGCGGAACGCTATCTGATCATTTCCGGCACTGGCCGGGTAGAAGTTGGGGATCTCCCCGCCACCGCCGTGACTGCGGGAGATGTAATATTCATTCCCGCCGAAATACGCCAGAGAATCCATAACACCGGCACCGATGATTTAGTGTTTTATGCCATCTGCACTCCCCGCTTCCGCGCCAACTGTTACCAAGACCTGGAAGCGAGTGACACCACCGGCGCCCGCGTGGACCTTGTCTTGGAAGATCTCGAGCTGGACTTGTTGCAACGCCTCCAGCGTACCGGAGAAGGAATCAGCGAGTATGAATTTCTGCAGCAGTTGCGGGAAGCACGGCACCCGGTGATAGAGATCGAAACCAGCGACGCGGCAGAGGTGCGACTGTTTCGCGAACACTTTCAGTTATTTCATCTACTGTACCGCTTACGCGATCGCTGCTGGGCGGAAAAAATCGCCCATATTGAAATCAACCCGTTACGCCTCAGGGTGTTACCCTATCAGGAAGTGAACAGCCAGATGCCGGGAGAAGTGGATAACCTGCGCGATTATTACCTGGACCGCAGCCATCTGGATCGTACGGGCACTGGCGAAGTGAATGAATTATTGGGGCGCTTCTGGGTTCGCATGCAAGGCCTGGACAAGCGCACGGAAGCCCTGGAGACCCTGGGCCTGGAATCCGGAGCGGATTACCGACAGGCACGGGAGCGCTATCGCAAGCTGGCCATGGAACACCATCCGGATCGTGGCGGCGATGCCGAACGGCTGCAGGAAATCAATCTGGCCATGGACATACTCAGCAAGGCCTACGGAAAAAATGCGCGCTGACCTCAGGCCAGCCCAGATTCACCCTCCTATGTAGCGATTCGGGGCATGCTTCACTTCCACCACCGGGATCACGCAAAACAGCTGCGTATCTTACGCACGGTGGCCGGCCCCACACCGCGAATGGCCAGGAGTTGCTCATCCCCGGCAAGGCGCAGCGCATCCGCCGTGGTATATCCCGCCTTCACCAGTACCCCGGCTATGCGCATATTGACGCCCACCCGGCGCAATTCCATCAGCATGGCGCGACAATCATCCCGCTTTGCGGGTAGCCGCATGTCGCTGGAAGCATCCGGGGGTGATGGCATGCGCATTCCCCGGTCACTGTCTGCATGGCTGGCGCAGGCGCCCTGTTGGCGAACCCTCCCATGATTGACACGGGGCAGCCGCAACCATTCGCGCAAATGCAGCCAGAGCGGTTGCGCGGCCAGCCCATACGCCAGCAGCAACAATACGCCCCACAGCGTATGTGCCTGAAAGACAACCCAGAGAGACAGGGGCAATACCACCAGGGCAATGAGACCCCCGATCCATAGCTGCGCCCACAGGCGGCGCTGATGTGTATTTCCCAGGCCAAGCCGCTCCAGGGCCTGCTTACTGAAATGGCGCACCATGATCATGGCCAGCAATAATGCCCCCAGGGAGGCATCCAGCGCTTCATGAACCACCCCGCCACTGCCTGCGGGTAGCAGTATGCGCACAAGAAAATAAAGGGTATAGCCACTGAACAGCAACGTCAGACTCAACCACAGCAGTGCCCAGCCATGCCCCCGCAGCGGCTGCAGCAAACCGCGTATGCGCCGCTGCAAGCACTGCCAACACACATCAAAAACCGTATCTTGCCCAGGATTTCCGAATTCTGAATACATCGAACACACTCCCATGGCACCCGGGATCATTGTCGGCCTTTACAAGCACGCAAACCGTGACCGGGTACGCAATTTTCCTGCCGGGTAAAGCGCTGACGGGGTATCGCAGGTTTTTCCTGTACAATGGCGCGCCGGACCCAGGTGACGCAGCCAGGACCGGGACCGGTTGAAATTTCCCCTTGAGCACTTGGAATCATGGCGCTACTACGCATACGCGACCTCGAACTATCCTTTGGCGGGCACCCCCTGCTACACCGGGCCCAGCTCCAGATCGAAGCCGGGGAGCGGCTTTGCCTGGTGGGCCGCAACGGTACAGGCAAGTCCACCCTGCTGAAGATCATCAGCGGTGAACTGCAAGCCGATGCCGGCACTATTGAGCGAGGGCAAAACCTGCGTATCGCACGCCTTACCCAGGAAGTACCCCAGGGCCTGGAGGGGAACGTATTTGATGTGGTTGCCGAGGGACTTGGAGAGCAGGGGGAATTACTGCAACGCTATCACGATCTGGTACAACGCCTGGCCGATGACAGCTCAGCCTCGTTGCTCTCCCAGTTGGAACAGGTACAGCATGAGCTGGAAGCAGCGGATGCCTGGCAACTCAATCAACAGGTGGACCGGGTACTGTCAACGCTACAGCTCACCGCAGACCTGCCCTTTCATGCACTTTCCGGTGGCTTGAAGCGCCGGGTGTTACTGGCCCGCGCATTGGTCACCCAACCCGATCTGCTGCTGCTGGATGAACCCACCAACCACCTGGATATGGATTCCATTGAGTGGCTTGAGGAATTTCTGCTCGGCTTTCAGGGCAGCCTGCTGTTCATCACCCACGACCGCATGTTTCTGCGACGCCTGGCCACCCGCATTCTCGATCTGGAACGGGGTCAGCTCACTTCCTGGCCCTGCGACTATGAAACCTACCTGGAGCGCAAACAGGCCGCCCTGGATGCGGAAGAGAAAAGAAACCTGGATCCGCCAGGGCATCAAGGCCCGCCGTACCCGTAACGAAGGCAGGGTGCGGGCGCTGAAGGCCATGCGTGAAGAGCGACGCCAACGGCGTGAGCGCACCGGAAATGCCCACATGCAGGCACAGGAAGCGCAACGATCCGGCAAACTGGTGGTGGAAGTGGAGCAGGCAAGCTACCGCTACGAGCAACGCTGGATCATCAAAGACCTGTCCACCACCATTCAACGCGGTGACCGTATCGGCATCATCGGCCCCAACGGGGCCGGCAAGACCACCCTGCTGCGCCTGCTACTGGGACAATTGACACCCCATAGCGGCACGGTACAGCTGGGCACCCAGTTGGAACCTGCCTACTTCGACCAGTTACGCGCACAGCTGGATGAAGAAAAAACGGTACTGGACAACCTGGCCGGTGGCCGCGAAAGAATCACCGTCCAGGGCGCAGAACGCCACGTCATCAGCTATCTGCAGGATTTCCTGTTTTCACCGCAGCGGGCCCGCACGCCAGTGAAGGCCCTCTCGGGGGGAGAGCGCAACCGTCTGTTGCTGGCGCGACTGTTTGCAAAACCTTCCAACCTCCTGGTGCTGGACGAACCCACCAACGACCTCGATGTGGAGACACTGGATTTACTGGAAGAATTACTCATGGACTACCGGGGCACCCTGCTGCTGGTGAGTCACGACCGCGCCTTTCTCGATGAAGTGGTCACCAGTACCCTGGTGTTTGAAGGGGAAGGCCGGGTAGCTGAATACGTGGGTGGCTACAGCGACTGGCTGCGGCAACGCAGTGAGCCGGCCAATCCTTCCGGCAACCGCAATGCGACCCGGCCCGACCCCGAGCCGTCCGCTTCCCGGGAAACAGCCGGTTCGCGGCGCAAGCGCAGCTACAAGGAGCAACGGGAACTCAATGAGTTACCAGGCCGAATCGAAACACTGGAAGCGGAAAAAGAAGCACTGCAACAGGAAATGAGCACACCCGCATTCTACCAGGAAAGTGCGGAAACCATTGTTCAGACACAAAATCGGCTCGCCGGGCTGGAATCGGAACTGGAGCGGCTCTATGGCCGTTGGGAAGCCCTGGAAAGCGAAAAATAGGGCAATTCAACCTTCATTTCCAGGTATTTCGCCAGGCTTTCCGTGTACACTTGGCGTATTGAAACCCGGTAGTTGAGAATCCGCTCATGAATGAAGAAGCCCTGACCAAAGAGCAGCGCATCCTGCGCATGATGAAACGCGTGCTGACCGATGTTGCCAAAGACACGCATGTACCCAACGGTATGCGTCACCCGCTGAATGAGAATACCATTCTGGGTATTCGCGATTGCCTGGGGCTCATCTCCGCACGCGAACAGGAAATCGCTGCAGAGCTGGGCCAGGAAATGAATATGCGGCCGCGCTTCATCGATGAACCCAAGAAAACCGTGGTTGTGCCCCTGGATATCGAGTCCATGCGTAAAAAAGCGGACCCGGAAAAAAAATAAATCATCCCGGGAGCACACCAAGCACATGGTGGCATCAAACCACTGGCACCGGGCACGCCGGAAATAATGAACCTATGAAGTCTTTTCAGGTCTACTAGCGGACGTCGCGCGCCAGGAAAAAAACGACACGAGGAACACACTATGCACCTGAAAGGACTTAGCGCACTGCTGCTCTGTGTGAGAGTGGTATTCGGTGAAACCAGCCTGGCAGATGACCTTCCCCCGGTACCCCGACTGCAAACCCAGATCGAAGATTTTCAGTCACGGCAAAAGCCCGGGGCCTTGAGTGAAGCGGAACGGGAAATCATGCGCAAGGCCGCCGAAGATCTGGCCAGCACAATGCCTTCACCCGGCCTCCCCGTGGACAGCAAGGCCCCGGATTTTATCCTGTCCAACGCCAATGGCGAGACGATTCGTCTGCATAAATTACTGGAGAGCGGCCCGGTAATCCTTACCTTTTACCGCGGCGCCTGGTGTCCGTACTGCAATCTGCAACTCAGGGCCCTGCGCGACAGCATTCCTCACTTCCAGCAATACCAGGCTCAGCTCGTTGCAGTCACACCACAAACCCCGGACCGCTCACAGAAACAGGTGCAGCAGGATCAATACCCTTTTGAAATCCTCAGTGACCTGGAAGACAACGTCACCCGCGCCTATAACCTCTACTTCGAAGTACCCGAATCACTGCGCACACTCTATGAGCAGAAATTCGACCTTGATATCAGTGAATACAATGGCGAAGGCCGCTATGGCCTACCGATTCCCGGCACCTTCGTGATCGATGAGGAAGGTGTAATCCGCGCCGCCTTTGCCGACACCGACTACAAAAAACGCATGGAACCCGGTGATATCATCAAGGCCCTGGCAGACCTGGAAAAGCCAACGGTGGATGAATAGCCCGGCCACCTGTATTTAAAGAATAAGACCACACTCACCATCACCTGAATGGGCATGTGCCGCTGGGCACCCTGGTTATCGCTTGGCTGTGTGCAAAATCCACTGGAGGCAAACAGCACATACGGGCCTTCAGGTAGCCTTTATCTGCTCGCGCAACTGCTGAATGACCAACTGCTGCTCTTTATTCATCATGGCATACAACCGTAACCATTTATCATAGGGATCGACCCCTTGCTGCCGAATGATTTTTACCGCCCGCTCCACATCTTTTTTCAGGTCATCCATAGAGTAATGGCGCTCAAGAAAGGTGCTGAGATTACCCACGACTTCACTTTCGAACACCTGACAGAGCTCTCGACCTTCCGTCAATGCGGTTTTAATCCGCTTGTAGAATTGTTTTTCATCAAAGGCATCCGGCTCCATCAGGGCTTCCTGAACCACTTGTGACATGGCATAGCCCACGGAAGCCACATGCAGCGCGAGAATATTCTGGGATTGGTCCTTGTTCAGCAGGGGAGTCAATTGACTGGATTCCGGAACACGTCGTATACATACCGTATCCGGCTTTTCCCCCAGCATGCTGGCAAAAGTGGCTTCAACCGCATCCACATAATCCTCTCTGGCCGTTTTCGTATGCCCTTTCTTCCAGCGGTCCAGTTGTTTGGAGGAAATGGTCCAGCCGGTTTCTTTTTCCACCGCTCGGCTCAAGGCCTCGGTTGACTTTCCGAAATCAAGAAAGTGCTTTGTGAATCTTTCCGGATCCAGATCCACCTGACCTACTGCCGTACTTCGCCCTCCACGACGAACACATGCCTTCCCTTCCATGGCTCAATCTCCTTATTTGAGCAAATATACCGGTTGAGTTCTTCTTCCGTGAAAGATCAGGATTATAGCCCATCTCCACTCCATGTCTAAATCATGTCCGAAGCAGGTCCACAGCAAGACATAGGAAACGATAGCGAAATTATTTACAGTGGCCATGAGTCAGCAACGGGGGAGCACGCGGGATAAGGGAAGAGCCTCAATATAAGAGGCAAGGCCGGAATGCAGTGACTTGGGGGCCGGCCTGCAACACCATTATAAAGAATATGCCAATAACCATTTCTTTTGAAATGGTTATTATTTTTTTCCGCAAGCCTCTCCAAGGTCAAGAACACGAAGAGGAGCACCAATGGCAAGGAAACACCGGTTCAATCTGATCGATATTCCACAATACGTAATGCTGCGCGGCAATAATCGCAGTGAAGTCTTCTTTACCTCTTCGGACTACTCCTGTTACCTGGAAAGTCTGGGAAGGGCATCACAGCAGTCAGAAACCATCCTGCACGCCTATGCATTGACGCCCAACGAAGTACACCTATTGGTAACTCCGCGCACCGAAAACAGCATTCCCGGCATGATGCAATCCCTCGGTCGCCGCTACGCACATTTCATCAATCGCAGCTATTCCCGCAGCGGAACACTCTGGGATGGAAGATACAAGGCCTGCCTGGTGGACCCGGGCGCCTATCTTCTTGCCACGTATCGCTATATAGAGGCCCGCCCGAAGCAATGTTTGCTGGTGAAAGGTGCTGAAGACTATATTTGGTCAAGCCATCAGCACAATGCCCTGGGGAAATCATTCTCCATCATCACTCCTCATGAGCAATACCAGCAGCTGGGCGCCACAAAACGGGAGCGCTTACACAACTACCGTAAGTTGTTTCTTTCACCACTTGCACCTGCATTACTCCATAAAATTGAACAATGCCTACAAAATGAGCTGGTACTGGGTACCGAGCGATTCAAGGACCGGATTGCCCGTATCACGGACAGACCCGTACGACACGGCAAGATCGGACGACCGAGATTAGCCGAGGGGGCACATATATCCGTATATTGAAATTGACCAAGGCAAACAACGTCAGGTGATTTTCACGATCATCAACCCTGCTGCAACAGGTTACGCAAGTCATTGAGCCCGGCGCTGGCGCGGGCAATGTAATTGGCCATGGTAAGGGAGTAATTGGCAAACAGGCCAAAGCCACCACCATTGAGGATGACCGGGCTTAACACCGGCTCCTGGGTGGCATCCAGTTCGCGAATGATTTGCCGCAGGGAAACGGTGGCATTTTTCTTTCTCAGAATATCGGCAAAGTCGTGCTCCACCGCTACCAGCAGATGTTTCAACGCCCAGGTGGTGCCACGAGCTTCGTAGAATACATCGTCCAACTCGGTCCATGCCGTCTGGACCACCACGGTGCCATTGGCGCGAGTGGATTGACTGGCCGCACTGTCGCCTGCCAAATCAGTATTCACCCGCACACTTCCGACGCTGGCACTCAGCCGCTGGGAAAGACTGCCAAGGCGTTTTTCCACAATTTCCAGATAGAGGCGCAGGTTATCGGCACGCGCATAGAATTGGGCTCGCTGTTCGCCACTATCGGACATACGTTGCAGAAACCGCTGCACGCCATCAATGCCTTCCTGATAAACTGATTCGGTGGCGGGAAACATCCAGGAGTCATTGGCAAAATTGAATTTCGGCTCGCCTTCCGCAAGGTCCTTATCCTCCACGGATTGCGACTGAGAGCGGGAAAAGTGATTGCGCAGGGCACTGGTACCATCGCGCAGCATGACCACCACGCCGAATTCCCAGTTGGGCATGTTATCCATAAATACACCGGGTGGCATCACATCATTGGAAAGGTAACCACCCCGCTTGTGCAACAGGGTTTCAGCAAT
>CBDUNQ010000072.1:0-8338 GCA_965368625.1 uncultured Gammaproteobacteria bacterium | reverse complement strand
TCTTCGGTTTACCGGGCAACCCCGTTTCGGTCATGGCCACCTTTTACCAGTTTGTGCAACCGGCGCTACAACGGCTCATGGGAGAAACACCAAGCCCGCCCTTGCTACTGCCGCTGGCCTGTGACAGCGTCCTGAAAAAGGCACCGGGCCGCACCGAGTTTCAACGCGGTCGCCTGCTACGCAAGGAAAATGGTCAACTGGTGGTCAGCACCACCGGCATGCAGGGCTCCCATGTACTCAGTTCCATGAGCCAGGCAGACTGCTTCATCATACTGCCGGCGGAATCCAGTGGGGCTGAACCCGGACAGCAGGTGGAAGTACAACCTTTTGCCGGATTGGTTTAAACACCGGTGGAAATCTGTCGTCGCTACACTTTGCAAATCGCTCACTGCAAGCACCCGGTGCAGCCTGTGAGCTCCTGAGCAAACCTGCCGAATCCCGGCCATAAAAAAAGCCGCACGATGTGCGGCTTCCCGTGATCCTTACCACTACCCCGCCTGGCTCGATTGCTCGGCGATATCCTTGCGCACCTGATCCATATCCAGGTCATTCACCTGGGTGATCAATTGCTCCAGCGCAGAACCGGGCAAGGCACCGGGCTGGGAAAAGATAATGATTTTTTCCCGAAACACCATCAGGGTGGGAATGGAACGAATCTGAAAATGGGCAGCAATTTCCTGCTCTTCTTCGGTGTTCACCTTGGCAAAAACGGCATCGGGATATTTTTCCGAAGCCTCTTCAAATACCGGGGCAAAGCTTTTGCAGGGGCCACACCAGGGGGCCCAGAAATCCACAAAAACCAGGTCGTTACCGGTAACCACCTGTTCAAAATTCTCTTTCGTCAACTCGACAGTCGCCACAATACAGTCTCCACAGCCATAGAAATATGTTCCCACCTGCCCCGCTTTCGGCGGGTCACGGGCAACATTAATAACATGGGGGTATTAAGCAGGGATTGCAAGTAATCCGTAAAGATAATCAGGTTTCTTCACTACCCTGAAGACCATCGACTGCCGGTCCCTGCTCCGACGAATCATCGCCGGTTTCATCCATAGGGTAACTGCTATCCAGTTCCACCCGGTTGCGCCCCAGGCGTTTGGCCCGGTACAAGGCTTTATCGGCACGCTCGATGAAGGCTCCGACGGTTTCTCCCGGTTTATAGAGTGATACACCGGCAGAGAAAGTCGGCATGGGGAGTAGCTCTCCTTCCAGACGCCAGCGTGTTTCCGCACCACGGCGCATGACCTTGTTCAGGGCTCTCTGGGAACCCTCGCTATCCGTATTGGGCAAGAGCACGGCGAATTCCTCACCGCCATAGCGGGCCACCAGATCATGGTGACGGAAGATGGAAAGCACGCTTTTGGAATAAGTACTCAACACCTCATCGCCGCCGGCATGACCATAACGGTCATTGACTTCCTTGAAGTGATCCAGATCGATGAGCGCCAACGACAGGGGGAAACCATACCGCTGCACGCGGGCCACTTCATCTTCCAGCCGTCGCAGGAAAGCGCGCCGGTTGGGCAAGCCGGTGAGTTCATCGGTAAGGCTCAGCAGCCGTACCCGGGTCAATTCATCGCTGAGCTGGCGACTGTCCGATTCGATCAGTTGAAGATAGTGATGGGTACTATCCAGCTTTTCCGCCAGTTCATGATGACCCTTGTTCAATTTTTCGATTTCCCGAATCAGGGTCCAGCGGGTTTCCTCCAGCTCTTCTCCATCACTCACCTGATGCAACTCACCCAGCACTACTTCCAGCAATACCCCAAATTCTTCATTCTGAGTAATGGTTTCCAGGACCCGCTGGGTCAGGGTGGATTGCAGTTTCTGAATATCCCGCCGTTTGGCATCCAGATGACTTCGATACACGAGGTCCACCCGCTGCTCGGCACGCCCCTGTGGCTGCTCATGAGCCGGCTGCGCCCCCTGAAGGGGATCAGAGAGGCTCACGCGGGGATCTGCCGCCAGGGAAGTCTGCAGGTCTTCCTCGTTCCACTGGGAAGAGTGCTCCTCCTGTCTACTGGTCACAGGGACATCTGCTACCGGAGCCGGCGGATCCGCTTCCACAGTCCCTGACGTGCGGGCCGTGACTCCGTTTGGCTCGATACCAAAGGCGGCCAGTAGTGGGGTTACGGCTTGATGAAATACGGCGGTATCGGCACCGCTGAGATGCTGAATGCGCTCCCCGTACTGCTGAACCGTGCCGGCAATGGCTTGCAGCTCAGTATCAGACAAGGGGGGCTGCATGCGAACCTGAAGCAGCTTCAGCTGTACTTTTTCCTTGGAACCTTGAGGCAAATGCTGGGCGTAGGCATCCAACAGCGCCTGGGCTATTCCCAGGTACAGTTGTTCCAGGCTTGATTGACGCTCAGCCACATCGCTGAGCATGCGCTCCACCTGCTGATAGATGAGCTGTCCCGCTTCGGTCTGCTGTAGTGCATCGAGCAAGAGCAAAATTTTTGCCTTGCCAATGTCATTCCGACCGGGACTTGCGCCTCCCGACATAGATAGTGACTCCCAAACGCCCAAGCTGCTGCCAGATAGTCCGACTCTGTTCCAGTCGCATGCTTTTGTTCTTTGTCATATTCGTCAGTTAGCGTAGATCTGATCCTGTGGAACTCCTTTTCACGATAACTGAGTCTGGACGTAGCAGCCTGGTCAACCCCAATCCGAATTATTATCCCTGGAGACCTGGTAAATCGTGCACCAATCAACTGCAGGGTCTACGTTACCCTGCTTCGCCAAAAAGAACAATCAACACCCAATTAAATGTTGGAAAACTTTACATTTTTCACATATGAGTCAGTAGCTATAGAGAAAGGGGGCCGCGCTGGATCCACTCAAGGATCTGAACCAATTAACATATTTATTACAGTTAGTTACAGGCAATAACTCCATGAAATCGCCGTTGGAGCCCATTTCAGGAAAGGCTAAATACTGTTATTTTCTTACAAACAGACGGACAATTTCTTACGAAGAAGCTATCTATTTTCGTAGATACCAAAGTGGAAAGATCGGCAACACATAGCCACTTTTTTGACGTTATGGCGTCGACAGGGCGCACCCACATTGTGCAAGGCGGGCATGCCCCATCGACGGAATATCAACCCAGGGCAGCGAAAATCTGGTCGCGGATTTCCTCCACCTTGCCGATACCCTTGACGCGCACATAGCGCGGCGCCTTGCCACCCTGTTCAGCCCACTTGGAATAGAAGGAAATCAATGGCTCGGTCTGCTGGTGATAGACTTCAAGACGCTTGCGCACCGTTTCTTCCTGATCGTCATCGCGCTGAATGAGGTCTTCACCGGTTTCATCATCCTTACCTTCCACCTTGGGTGGATTGAAAACGATGTGATAGGTACGCCCTGAAGCCACGTGCACACGGCGGCCACTCATACGTTTGATGATTTCGCTGTCATCCACATCAATTTCCACGACACAATCGATGTCCACGCCATTTTCCTTGAGCGATTCAGCCTGAGGAATGGTGCGTGGAAAGCCGTCGAACAGGAAGCCATTCTTGCAATCGGCTTCCTGAATCCGGTCTTTGACCAGCCCCAGAATGATTTCATCGGATACCAGACCGCCGGCATCCATGATCTTTTTGGCCTCGATGCCCAGCGGGGTGCCGGCTTTTACCGCCGCACGCAGCATGTCACCGGTGGAAATCTGCGGAATATTGTATTTTTCCTTGATGTAATTCGCCTGCGTGCCTTTACCCGCACCAGGACCGCCCAATAGGATTACACGCATACTCTGACTCCTCATTTTTTTCATACAATAAAACCGCTTTATTATCCCCGCAGCGCCCATCCGGCACCAACCAAGAGAATATATGGGGGGATGCGGTGGTTTTATGCCCGGGGGTATGATGAAAGCGGCTCACAGGTCATAATGAAGCCGAATTCCCTGCATCCAAGGTAACCCATACCCACTGTGAATATCCGTCTGATCGTCTCTGCCACTGTCCTCTGCCTCAGTACCGGCCACAGCCCAATCCTGTGGGGCGCCTGCGACGACCCGGCCGGTCACAAGGTGAACTGGAGCCACTGCGACCTGCGCGGCCGCGATCTTTCCGGCCTGGATCTGCGTGATGCCACACTGAAACACGCCCAGATGGAAGGCGTGCGCCTGCACAAGACCAACCTGCGTGGCGCCAACCTCAGCTATGCCCGGCTGGTGGCGGCAGACCTCAGTGATGCGTTGATGGACAACAGCATTTTCACGCGCGCGAAACTGCACAAGGCAAACCTGCAGAGATCCCGGCTCTCTTCTGCCCGCTTCAGTCGTGCCGACCTGCGGGAAGCGGATTTTTCCCAGGCGAACCTGGAAAATGCAGAACTCTACGAAGCCGATCTCTCGGGAGCCATTCTCCAGGAAGCCAGACTCAGGAAAACCATCTTTGATCACAGCACATTAAATCAGGCACAACTCCAACAGGTGGAGGCTCGGGAAGCGCGCTTCACGGAAGCCAGTCTCGAAGGTGCGGATTTCAGTAATGCACAACTCTATAAAGCGCGCTTTGAGAATGCCCTACTGGTGGGTGCCATTTTCTTTCAGGCGGACCTCAGTCGCGCCTATCTGGTGGGTGCGGATATAACCGATGCGAACCTGCAGGAAGCCATCCTGGATAGCGCCATGTGGATCAATCGCAAGCGTTGTCGCCCGGGTTCGCTGGGCACTTGTGACTGAATGAAAGAAAAGTCGGGCAGCGCCTGACATCGGGGCAAACCTCAATTCAATTGTATCCGCTGCCCCCAGGGCACCTTGCCGCGCCCTTTTACCAGCCAGAGCACGGGAAAATCTGGCTCCTGCTTTGGAAACTCGCCTTCGGCGTCGGTGAAATACACCAGCAGGTCCGGCTTGCAATCCATTTGGGTTATCCACTCAAATACAGGCGTAAATCGAGTACCACCACTCCCCGTCATCCCCTCGGGTACGCGGAATTCTTCCCAGGCTTCGTATACCCAGGGCCCGTTTTCAGACAGGGCTGCATCACAGGCATGAAGGGTGATACGTGCGCGCATCTGCCCTTTGATGGCATCGATTTCCGATACAAATTCGCGTATCTCTTCATCGCGTACCGAGCCACTGGTATCCACCACCACCAGGATATCCACCTGGCTACTGCGCAAGGTGGGAAAGATGGCTTCACCCTCACGCCGCGAAGGCCGAAAATAACTGTAATCATCGCGCGCGGAGGCGGTCATGTATCGGGCCAGCAACATACGCCAAGGCAACTGTGGCTGTAACAGGTGCTCTACCAGCCGCGCCATGGTATTACTGAGCTTTCCCGCCTGTTGCGCCTGCTGTGCAGCACCGGCCAATCGCTGGCGCCATTGCACTGACAGTTGCTCACGCTCGGTTTCCGTTAATGGTACCGGAGGCAAGTCATCGCCTTCCTCCCCTTCCTCATCCAGCTCAGTACCCGCCTCGGAGCCACTGGCACCCTGGTCGGGATCGGGCTCAGCATTGGGGGCATCGCCTTCCTGAGACTCTTCCGGTTGTTCCCCGGCATCCTGCTTTTGCTGCTCCTGTGGCGGCGTCTGATTCGGCTTCCTGGATGAGGTTTCCTGATCATAGAAATGATCATCATGACTTTCATCCTGCATATCGTCATTGATAAAGGGGTAGATTTCCTCCGCCGTCATATCTTCAAACCCGGATTCCAGCAGCACCCCGGGGGGAGGCTTGAGACCATCTTTTATCAGTAGTGGATTGATGGCCAGATCACAGGCGATATCCCAGCGTTTTTTCACTCGATGATTGCGCCGCGAAAAATGCGAAAGTGCGCAATGAAGGGCTTCATGCGCCAGCACAAACTGGGTCTGATCCAGGGTCAGGTTCCGAATGTAATCGGGATTGTAATACAGGGCACGCACATCGGTACCGATGGATTTACATCGTTCCGGCTTGGCCGCCTTCATGGGCAGGCGCAGTACCAGTGCCCCCAGGAATGGGCGCTCCAGAATAAGGCGGGTTCGGGCCGCACTCAGCTTGGTTTCGATTTCATCGCTCATGAAGGAAGCTGCAGCTCAAAAAAGTGTTGATGCCGAAGGTTCACACATCAAATAGCATGACATCGGCTACCGCCTTGGCCCATACCGAAAATTGCGGCACGCTGAACAGGTCCTGCCCTACGGCGCGATGCATATCCGACACCAGCATCACCCCCATTTCGCGCTGCGGGAAACGCCGGGCATAATCCAGGATGTTGCCCCATCCCTCCTGCGCCTGGGGCGTATCCTTGACGCGAATGGCACGCGCCACCAGGGCGGAAGCCACCGCATACTGTAGATCTGTTTCCTTGGGCACAGGCACTTCTTTTCCCTGAAGAATGGCTTCCAGGTCCGGTAGCTGATCCAGATTTTCCACAAAAGCGGAAAGCTCGATACCCGCTGCCGGCCCGACACAGGCTTGCAATGCCCCCACCAGCAATTCGCTGTGATCACCGAATTTATGCAGCGCCCGATGAGCAAATTCCCAGGACCGCGGGGAAGGAAAGGCCACGGGATTATGGGCCGGGTCAAATTCAAACAGCAACTCGGGACGAAAACGCAAAAAGCCGATCAGGCGCTCGTCGATGCCATTGGCATAAGCCCAGGCCACCCAGTCATCCAGGTTCACGTCCAATTCAAAATGGGAAAAGCGGTTTGCCAGGGGGGCCGGCATGGTGTACGTCACGCCACGGTCGCCCTGGCGATTACCGGCGGCGAAGATGGCCCAGCCATCGGGTACCTCATAGGCCCCCAGGCGCCGATCAAGGATCAGCTGATAGGCGGCCGCAGACACACTGGGAGGTACGGAAGTGATTTCATCCAGAAACAGAATGCCCTGTGGACCGTGACGCTGGGCATCGGGAAGCATGGATGGCACCGCCCATTCCACGCTTTCACCGGAACGAAACGGTATCCCCCGCAGGTCGCTTGGCTCCATCTGGGAAAGGCGAATATCGATCACCGGCACCCCATGATCGGCAGCCACGGTGGCTACAATCTGCGATTTACCCACACCAGGCGGACCCCAGAGCATTACCGGGGTGTGATGACCACTGTCAGTACTTTCAAATTCACGTTGCAAAATGCTTGTCAGTTGCGAGGGGCGCATGCTTTTTTCACCACGACTCAGTTAAAAATTAATAAGTTACACACGGTTTTCTTGTCATTACCCGGGGCCGTGCGACTGGCGTCACATGGTACGCATTTTTGCCCGGGATTGCATATTTCCGCGCACTTACGGTGGTGATGCCCGCCCCGGCTGTGCACAAGCTGAGCAGCCTGAATGACCCCGCTAAAAATACCTTCCTCACACTTAATCATTTCCCTTCCAGGCCGATACCAGAGGACATGTAAGGCACGGTAATCAGCGGGCATCGCCAGTACAGCAAACGGTACTCATTCGCACCCGCCCATCAGGTAAGGACGGTACATGACATCACCCTGCATTCTCTTGTGCGAATCCCCAAGCGGGGGGCATCACCCTCTGGCCCGGCAACTGCGTAACGCCGGCATTGAGGTTGAGCTGGCGAAAAATGTGCAGGATGCACAGCGGATGTTGCAGCAGAATTTCTACGATGGGGTGGCCATCGATTTATTGCTGAAGGACCGCGATGGCATTTCACTGGCCATGGATATTCGCCGGAAACATCGTGACCTGCCCATCATGGTATTGACAACCCGCCATCGGGGCATGGATTCAGGCACGTCAGAAACACCCAACTGGCTGGAAAAAAGCGCCAGCCAGGCGCGTATGGTGTTTGCCCTCAAGCAGGCAAGTCAACACAATGCAGGACGTCGTCCACGCGTACTTCATGTGGAAGCCGATGACTATCTGGCGGATATCGTGCAACACACACTGGGCACACAGATCCGCCTGGTGCGCGCACGGGATGTTATGGAAACAGAACTGGCCCTGTTGCGCGGCGACTATGATCTTGCCCTGATCAACATGGACAACCCTGAGGATTTCAGCAGTAATGCCATGCAATTGCTGGAAAAGAGCCCGGTGAATATGCCCGTGCTCAGCCAGCCGGCCAAACAAAGCGAGCCCAGGACCACCATCATCTGGTCGCTGATCTCCCATTATGATGAACCGGCCCGCAGTGCCTTCGGTTAAATCATTGGGATCCGCTGCTGTACCGTTCATTGCGAAGGAAGTGATGTAATCTCATTTCGCCAACCCCGAACCTGCAGATAAGCACATCTTACTGCCATACTATGGAGAATGCCGCATCGCTTCGCGACGCGGCATGTCTGACATGGTTTGCAGGTATACCTTACTCATTACTCATTACTCATTACTCATTACTCATTACTCATTACTCATTACTCATTACTC
>CBDUNQ010000071.1:0-8340 GCA_965368625.1 uncultured Gammaproteobacteria bacterium | reverse complement strand
TATATTTTGTCTATACACCGGCGACCTGGAATCCAGGTCCCAACCAACCCCCAAAAAACAGATCCGAAGGTCTGTTGTCGTTGCGGTAGTAGCGGGGCGAGAGGGTGAGCCGAACCCCCGACCAGGCAAAAAAAAGGCAGACCAAAGGTCTGCCTTTTTTGCTTGGTCGGGGCGAGAGGATTTGAACCTCCGACCACCTGCACCCCATGCAGGTGCGCTACCAGGCTGCGCTACGCCCCGAAAATTTGCCGGGATCCACTACGAACCCCACTGCGAAGGGCGCCCATAATACCGGAGGCGCCCTGCAGAATAAACCATTTATGGGAAATGATTTAGCGTTTGAGGATCTGTAACAATTCTTCCAGTTCCATGCGCATCTGGCGGACCACCTGCTGTCGCTGGCTGCTGTCCTCCTTGGCATGCTCACCTGAAAGCTGTTGCCGCGCCCCACCAATAGTGAAGCCCTGTTCATACAGCAGGCTACGGATCTGGCGAATCATAATCACATCATGTCGCTGATAGTAACGACGGTTGCCGCGACGTTTTACCGGCTTTAACTGGGGAAATTCCTGTTCCCAGTAGCGCAGTACATGGGGTTTTACCCCACACAGGTCACTGACTTCGCCGATGGTGAAATAACGTTTTCCGGGAATCGCCGGTAGTTCGTTATTATTACTCGCTTCCAGCATACGCCTCCACCCTGGCCTTGAGCTTTTGCCCTGGCCGGAAGGTTACGACACGGCGTTCAGAGATGGGTATCTCTTCACCGGTCTTGGGATTACGTCCTGGACGTTGGTTTTTGTCACGCAGATCGAAATTGCCGAAACCCGACAACTTCACCTGTTTTCCGTTTTCCAGGGCTGAACGGATTTGCTCGAAGAACATTTCTACCAGTTCCTTGGCTTCCCGCTTGTTGAGCCCCAGCTCTTCAAACAGCTTTTCTGCCATGTCTGCTTTGGTGAGCGCCATGGTTTAGTCTCTCAAGGTTGCCCCAAAATGAGTATTCAGTCGGTTCACTACCTGAGTGGAAACCGACTCCACGTCTTCCTCGGTAAGTGTGCGCGAAGATTCCTGTAGAATCAAGCCGAAGGCGATACTTTTTCGCCCTTTTTCTACGCCTTTGCCCGTATATACATCAAACAAATTGAATTCTTGTAACTGAGGGCCACAGGTTTCCCGAATGGCTTGCTCCAGGGCAAGGGCGGAAACTTCTTCATCCACTACCACTGCAAAATCCCTACGTACCGAAGGGTACTTGGAGATTTCACGGAAGGTAGCGGCAGCCGCAGTGGCTACTGTAGCGCTATGCAGTTCAAATAGAAAGGTTTTCGGCTCAATATCCAGCTGTTTTGCCAACTCGGGATGCACACAACCAAGCCAGCCGATCCGGCGTCCCTCATAGTGAATTTCTGCCGTTTGGCCCGGATGCAGGGCGGGATGGGCTCCCGCTACAAAGCCATAGGCAGCCCGCTTACCACCCTGGGCCAACAGGGCTTCCACATCCGCTTTCACGTCAAAAAAGTCCACCGGGCGCTCCGTTGCCCCCCACTGAGCCTCTACCACAGGGCCAGTCACCAGGGCTGCGATATAATTTTCCTGTTTTAATTCATCGAGTTGACCAACAAAGCTAAGACCACACTCGAATAAGCGTATGCGCTTTTGCTGCCGATTTTCATTGTACTGCTGGGCCCGCAACAGGCCCTGCCAAAGGCTGGTCCGCATGACCGACATCTCCGAGGAGATGGGATTGGCCAGCGCTACCGGCGTGACATCCGGATCCACCAGACGTTGTATCTCCGGATCTACAAAACTATAGGTCACTGCTTCCTGATATCCACGATGAACCAGTAGATTTTTTAGTTGCCGTAACGGGATTTCCTCTTCACTCACGGCTTGCATTTCCAGCGCACCCTGAAATGAAGTGCTGGGCAGGCGGTTGTAGCCATACACGCGGCCGATTTCTTCAATGAGATCGGCTTCCAGGGTGATATCAAAGCGGAAGGATGGCGGCACCACCTGCCACCCTTCCGCCACGGCTTCCACCGTCATACCCAGACGCTCCAGAATCCCGGTCACTTCTTCTGCCGTAGGCTGCATGCCCAGCAGGCGGACAATGCGCGCTGCGCGTAGCGTGATGGGGGCTTTGCCGGGAAGATGGGTATCACTGCAGACTTCGCTAATGGGTCCGGCCTGCCCACCCACCAGGTCCAGCAATAACGCCGTAGCCCGTTCCATGGCCCGGTGTTGTAATTGAAAGTCGACGCCGCGCTCAAATCGGAAAGAGGAATCCGTGTGCAAGCCATACCGCCGCGCGCGACCGGCGATACTCTCCGGGGTGAAAAAGGCGCATTCGAGAAACAGGGTGTCCGTATCTTCGGCAATACCCGAATCGGCACCGCCCATGACACCCGCCAGTGCCAACGGCTTTTGCGCATCGGCAATCACCAAGCTGCTGCTATCCAGGGTAATGACCTTTTCATCCAGCAGAGTGAGGGTTTCCCCTTCCCGCGCATAGCGGATTTCCATCCCGCCCTGTAGCACGCGAAGATCAAAGGCATGCATGGGCTGACCCAATTCAAGCAAAACATAATTGGTTACATCCACCACCGGGCCCAGGCTGCGCAAGCCGCTGCGGCGCAGCTTTTCCTGCATCCACAGAGGCGTAACCGCCTTGGGGTCGATACCACGAATCACCCGCCCCAGGTAGCGTGGACAGGCTTCCGGCGCCTGTACGGTAATGGGAAACCTATCCTCAATGGTCGGCGGTACGGCATCCATGGCCGGAACTTCCACGGCACACTGGTTGAGCACACCCACTTCCCGGGCGACCCCCAGCATTCCCAGGCAATCACCACGATTGGGAGTGAGGTCGATTTCAATGCTGTAATCATTGAGTTGCAGGTATTCCCGCACATCCATGCCCACGGGTGCATCCGCGGGCAACGCCATCAGCCCGGCCGCTTCTTCGGCCAGGCCCAGTTCACGGGCCGAACACAGCATGCCGCGGGATTCCACACCACGCAGTTTGGCCTTTTTAATTTTCATGCCGCCCGGCAGGACAGCGCCCACCAGGGCTGCCGCCACCTTCATACCGGCACATACATTGGGTGCACCGCAAACAATCTGCAATGGTTCGCCACCGGCATTCACCTGACAGACGCGCAATTTATCAGCATCGGGATGGGGTTCCAGGGAAAGCACTTCTGCCGTTACGACCCCGGTAAATTCACCGGCAACCGGTTCCATGGAATCCACTTCCAGACCCGCCATGGTGAGTTGCTCCGCCAGCCCTTCACGGTCAACCGAGGGCTTTACCCATTCCCACAACCATTGTTTACTGAATTTCATTGTTCAACCTTAACCATATTACTCGTCGCAGATGCGAACGAAGAAAGACGCTGTCATTGCCGGCATGCTCTGCGCTGCGGCATCAGGCACTTATAACAAACCCCGCAGGGGGGGCATTTCATAGACCACGCGCCATCGTTTGGAGATTGCTTCGTCACTTTGTTCCTCGCAATGACCTGGTCAGGGTGGCTCTCCCCCCTCCTGACAAGAGTGGTTCCGCCCCATGACCTGTAAGCATCGCTACTGGCACTAACGTAGTTATCCGCGATATTTACCCTAGCGGAACTGCTTTAAAAACCGTAGATCATTTTCAAAGAACAACCGTAGATCATTCACGCCATAGCGCAGCATGGCCAGGCGCTCCACTCCCATACCAAAAGCGAAGCCGGTATATTGTTCATTGTCGATGCCCACGGATTCAAACACCTTGGGATGCACCATGCCGCAACCCAGCACTTCCAGCCAACCGGTGTGACTGCACACGCGGCAGCCTTCCCCACCACAGATCACACATTCCATATCCACTTCCGCCGAGGGTTCCGTAAAGGGAAAATAGGATGGCCGAAAGCGTACGCCCAGATCCTTTTCGAAAAAATGCTTGAGAAACTGGTCAAGCAGACCCTTGAGATCGGCAAAGCTCACATCCCGGTCCACCAACAGGCCTTCCACCTGGTGAAACATGGGGGTGTGGGTCAGGTCCGAATCACAGCGGTAAACCCGGCCCGGCGCAATGATGCGCAAGGGTGGCGCCTGCTGTTCCATCACACGTATCTGCACCGGTGAAGTATGGGTACGCAGCACCCGGTGGGGGTCAAAATAGAAGGTATCGTGCATGGCCCGGGCAGGATGGGTTTCGGGAATATTGAGGGCTTCGAAATTGTGATAATCGTCTTCGATTTCCGGCCCGGTGGCCACGCGAAAACCCAGACCCGCAAACAGTTGCTCAATGCGCTCCAGGGTGCGGCTGATGGGGTGCAGGCCTCCGCTGGAATCGCCTCGACCCGGCAGGGTGACATCAATACGGTCTGCCGCCAGTTGCGCCGCCAGGGCTTCCTGTTCCAGTTGTTGCCGCCGAGTATCCAGGGTTTCCTGCAGGGCCTGTTTGATCACATTGATGCGCGCACCGGCGGCCTTACGCTCTTCATGAGGCAAGCTGCCAAGTTTTTTCAATTGATCAGTGAGCAAGCCCTTCTTCCCCAGATACTGAACCCGCACTTCATCCAGGGCCTTCAGATCTGCAGCCTGCTGAGCGGCCTGCACTGCCTGTTGTTGTAGTTCTTCTACGCCTTCCAACGCTCAACACTCCTCAGGGAATCTCTGTAATGTGAATTACACCCGTCTTTGCGAGTGCAAGTGCGGCCATCTCATATTGCCTATTCAAGAGCTCAGAGATTGCCACGTCACTATGCTCCTCGCAATGTGCAATTCAGCAGAGGTTCCTTTGAAAAAAATAAAAAGGGGGAAAGGCATTGACCTTTCCCCCCGGTTTGGCGACTGCCCGGCACCCGGCCGGGACTGCATTGCGCCGCTGGCGTTATGCCGCGAGGCTGGCCTTGGCCTTTTCGGCAAGGGCGCTGAAGGCCACCTTGTCGAATACGGCCAGATCCGCCAGCACCTTGCGATCGATTTCGATGCTGGCTTTGTTCAGGCCATTGATCATGCGGCTGTAGGACAGACCGTTTTCCCGGGCACCGGCATTGATGCGGGCAATCCACAGGGCGCGGAACTGGCGCTTGCGCTGACGGCGGTCACGGTACGCATATTGACCGGCCTTAATGACGGCCTGTTTGGCTACACGGTAGACCTTGCGACGGGCGCCATAATAGCCCTTCGCCTTGTCCATGATTTTCTTGTGACGGGCATGTGCCTGTACACCACGTTTGACTCGTGCCATGGTTGATTACCTCCCCGCCTCAGATGTATGGCAGCATTTTGCGAATCAGTGGAGCATCGGCCTCATGTACCATGGCCGGTGAACCCAGCTGACGCTTACGCTTGCTGCTTTTCTTGGTGAGGATGTGACGCAGATGGGACTGGCCACGCTTGAACCCGCCGGAGCCGGTTTTCTTGAAGCGCTGGGCGGCGCCCCGGTTACTTTTGATCTTAGGCATTGCATTTCTCCCCGCTTCGATTACGTCTTCAGTCGACCACTAGGCGCGGTGAATGCCCGGGTCAACGACATTGGTTCAGCGGCCTGGTTACGAAACCCTGTAGGGCCATTGGCAACCACTTACTGAACAACTACTACCAGGTACCTGAAGCAGATACCTATTTCTTCTTGGGCGACATCACCATAACCATGGTGCGGCCTTCCATCTTTGGAAACTGCTCAATGGTGGCATAGTCCTCAAGGTCCTTTTCCACTCGCTTGAGCAAATCCCGACCGATTTCCTGATGCGCCATTTCGCGCCCCCGGTAACGCATGGTTACCTTGATCTTGTCGCCATCTTCCAGGAAGCGGATCAGATTGCGCAACTTGGTGTTGTAATCACCAATGTCGGTGCCCGGTCGGAACTTGATTTCCTTGACCTGAATCTGCTTCTGCTTCTTGCGTGCCGTCTGACGCTTTTTCTGCTCGTCGAACTTGAAGCGCCCGTAATCCATGAGGCGACAGACCGGCGGTTCCGCCTGGGGGGAAATCTCCACCAGGTCCAGGGATACTTCAGCCGCTTTTGCCAGCCCCTCTTCCAGAGAGACTACGCCCAACTGTTCCCCCTCGCTATCGATAAGGCGGATTTCCCGGGCGGTAATATCCTCGTTTATACGGTGCTTTGCTTTGCTTCCAGTGGCGATGCTTTTACTCCTTTCAAAACAGTACGGCCGCGGCTCGCGATTTCAGCAGCGATTCCCTTGGCAAAGTCCTCTATGGAGAGACTACCCAGGTCCTTGCCACCGCGCGTGCGCACGGCCAATGTGCCGGTTTCCGCTTCCCGATCACCCACCACCAGCAGGTAAGGGATGCGCTCCAGCGTGTGCTCGCGGATTTTAAAGCCGATTTTCTCATTTCTCAAGTCTGATTTGACTCTCAGGCCCTGATTTGCCAGTGATTCCACCACTTTGTGCACATAATCCGCCTGTCGGTCGGTAATATTGAGCACCACGGCCTGGGTGGGCGCCAGCCAGGCGGGCAGTGCCCCGGCATAGTGTTCGATGAGAATGCCGATAAAACGCTCCAGGGAGCCCAGAATGGCACGGTGGAGCATCACCGGCACCTGTTTGCTGCCATCTTCCGCCACATAAGTGGCTCCCAGGCGCTGGGGCATGGAGAAATCCAGCTGGATGGTGCCCAGCTGCCAGACCCGGGAAAGGCAATCCTTGAGGGAAAATTCGATTTTCGGGCCATAAAAGGCCCCTTCTCCCGGTTGCAGGTCAAAGGCCAGGTTTTTGTGGTTCAGGGCATCTTCCAGGGATTTTTCCGCCCGGTCCCAGAGGGCATCGTCCCCCACCCGCACGTCAGGCCGGGTGGACAGCTTGACGATGACATCCTCGAAGCCGAAATCGGCATAGACTTCATAGAGCAGGTCGATAAAGGCCGATACTTCATCGAGAATCTGCGCCTCGGTGCAAAAGATGTGGGCATCGTCCTGGACGAAATTGCGCACCCGCATCAAGCCATGGAGGGTCCCGGAAGGCTCATTGCGGTGGCAGGAACCGAATTCCGCCAGGCGCAGGGGCAAATCCCGGTAGCTTTTCAGGCCCTGGTTGAAGATCTGGATATGGGCCGGGCAATTCATGGGCTTGACGGCGTAATCGCGGTTTTCCGAATGGGTGGTGAACATCAGTTCCTGGAATTTTTCCCAGTGGCCGGACTTTTCCCACAGGCTGCGGTCGATGACCTGGGGGGTATGCACTTCTTCATAACCGTTGCGGCGCAGCTTTTCACGAATGTATTGCTGGATTTCCAGGTATACCTTCCAGCCATTGTCGTGCCAGAACACCATGCCCGGCGCCTCTTCCTGGGTGTGGAACAGGTGCATGGCCTTGCCCAGTTTACGGTGATCGCGCTTTTCCGCCTCTTCCAGGCGGTGCAGGTATTCCTTCAGCTCTTTCTTGTCACGCCAGGCGGTACCATAGATACGCTGCAGCATTTCATTGTTGGAATCACCACGCCAGTAGGCACCGGCCAGCTTCATCAGCTTGAAACCCTGCCCCAGTTTGCCGGTGCTGGGCAAATGGGGGCTGACGGTAAATGGAAACCTCTTCCCCTTCAGGAATGATGTCACGAATAATCTGGACCTTATAGTCTTCGCCCAATTCACCAAAAATGCGGATGGCTTCTTCGCGGTCCAGCACTTCACGCTGGATCGGCAAATTGCGTTTGACGATTTCCTGCATGCGCTTTTCGATCTTTTTCAGATCGTCCGGGGTAAAGGGCTCTTCCCGGGCAAAGTCATAGTAGAAACCGTTTTCGATGGCGGGGCCAATGGTCACCTGGGTGCCGGGATACAATTCCTGTACCGCCTGGGCCATGACATGGGCGGCATCATGGCGCATGAGTTCCAGGGCATCTTCATCCTTACTGGTGATAATGGCCAGGGACACATCGTCTTGGATCACGTAACTGGTATCCAGCACCTTGCCATCGATTTTACCGGCCAGGGCTGCCTTGGCCAGACCGGGACCGATATCGGCGGCTACGTCATGAATGGTAACGGGTTGTTCAAAACGGCGCTGGCTGCCGTCGGGGAGAGTAATGGTGGGCATGAAGCAGGCCTCTTTTCTATCAGTGGTGACCCATACGAAAGGCCACATGTCAGTCTCAGTTAATCGTATGGTCAGCCTTACGGTATGGGAACCCACCGGGCTGACCAGGTGTCATCATCCCGGCGCAGGCCGGGATGATGCTAGCGGTGGCACTGGGAGATGCCTTCCAGGGGGAAAGGCCATTGACTGCAGCTTGGCAGAAAAAAGCGGATCAATCCCCATCTCCAGCAGGAATTTGGTAGGCGCGATTGGATTCGAACCAACGACCCCCACCATGTCAAGGTGGTG
>CBDUNQ010000070.1:0-8423 GCA_965368625.1 uncultured Gammaproteobacteria bacterium | reverse complement strand
GGTCAACTCCGCGCCGCACCTGAAGACTTCCAGGTGTGGGAAATTCCTGTCTGCAGCCCCGAAGGCAGTGGTGAACATCTCTGGCTACGGGTGCGCAAGCGCAACTGCAACACCGAATGGGTGGCAAGGCGTCTTGCACAGTGGGCTGGAATACCGCTGACACAGGTGAGTTATGCCGGCATGAAAGATCGCCATGCGGTAACGGAGCAATGGTTTTCCCTGCATCTGCCGGGCTTGAGCGATCCCGATCGGGAGCGGCTGACGGAATCGGATTTCTCCATTGAAGAAGCCGTGCGTCACAGCCGGAAACTCAAGCGAGGTGCACTCAAGGGCAATACCTTTGCCATTCGCATTCGCCAATGGCAGGGGGATCGTGCACTGTTGGAAGCGCGACTGGAAACCATTGCACGGCAAGGTGTGCCCAACTACTTTGGCGAACAACGCTTCGGTCATGAAGGGGGGAATCTTGTGGCTGCTCAGGCACTGTTTTCCGGAAAGGGTAAAAAACCGGCACGTCATCAACGTGGGCTCTACCTTTCGGCGGCACGATCGTTTCTGTTCAATCAGATTCTCGATATTCGAGTACGTGATGGAAGCTGGAACCGGGCGCAGTGTGATGATTATCTGCAACTGGATGGCCGCCATGCCGGTTTCCTGGCTGAGGAACAAGATGACACGCTGGATGATCGCCTGAATGCCCTGGAGGTGCACCCCACTGGTCCCCTGTGGGGGCGTGGTCGTGATCGTTGTGGCCCACAGCAGCAACTGTGGGAAAAGCAGGCCCTGAATCCCTGGTCAGCCTGGAGTGATGGTTTGGAACGGGCCGGACTGGAGCGGGAACGCCGTGCCCTGCGGGTGCGGGTGGAAAACCTCCAATGGCAATGGGAGTCCGCCGATACCCTGCGGCTACACTTTTCCCTGACAGCGGGGTCCTATGCCACCATGGTGCTGCGCGAATGTATTGCTGTTCATACCCTGGTGCAGGGAGATGATTCATGAAAATCGCATTACTATTACTGCTTGCATTGGGTTTGGGAATACTCATGCTGCGCACTGTGCATGCCGGCCGGGAGATGCTATCTCCCGGCACGCCGGCACCGGATTTTCAACTGCCGGACCAGCAGGGGGAACGGCATGAATTGCAGGATTTTGCCGGTCAATGGCTGGTGCTGTATTTCTATCCCAGGGATGATACCCCGGGTTGTACCCGGGAAGCCTGCGATTTTCGCGATGGTTATCTTGAAATCCGCCGTATGAATGCCCAGGTGCTGGGTGTCAGTATGGACTCCACGGCTTCACACGCGGAATTCGCCAGCAAGTACCATCTTCCCTTTCCCCTTCTGGCCGATGTGGAAGGGCAGGTATCCCGCGCCTATGGTGCATTCTGGTCCCTGGGGCCGCTGCGGTTTTCTCGGCGACACAGTTTTATTATCGATCCCCAGGGAAGAATTGCCGCTACTTTCCGCAAGGTGGATACGGCCACCCATGTGAAGGAAGTAGTGCGTACCCTGCAGGAATTACAGTCTGCCATAACACAGCAATAAGCCCACGCATAAGGCGATCAACACATCTTTGTCGTAAACGTGCCCGGCCAGGGTGAATCTCGCTTGGGTATCCTAAAAATACGGGATATGACGTCATATCCCGTACTGGGGAGAAGGCCCTCCCGTAAAGTGAATTCGCTTCAACCTGGCTGCGCAGGAAAATCATTCCCTTCGCGTAGCAGGTACATTGTAATTTCGCCGGTATCCATGTCCATTTGATAAAGACTCTTTCCGGGCCAGTTGGCGCCACCATGAATGAGGTGATCCAGTGGTGGCAGTGCCTGGCCAGTGGCTGCATTCTGTGGGTTGACCACGGCCTTCACGCGACACAGATTATCACCGCAGGATATACTATTCAGGGTAATTTGCTCAGGGTATTCATCCAGGGCTGCAGTCACATCACTGCTTATGGTCGCGGTCCAGGCCGGATCTTCCATCTGTGATGTAAAATAACGATCCACATTTTCCATATAAGCTTGTTGAAGGGCTACGGCATCCTGAGCCTGCTGTTCCTGAAACAGATCCGGATCAGATGGCTGTTCATAAGATGTTATGTTGATAGCCTTATCTTGATCGATGCTGGCTTGCTCCGAATTCACTCTAGGTGGTGATTCATTATTTTTATTTTTTGACTCATCAAGGCGCGGAAGTAGACTTGCCAGTTGCAATTTTAGTTGCTGTATCTCATCCTGCATCCCCATGAGGACATCGTCGCTAGCCGATCCGGATTCAATCGCTTGCGTTCGAGAGTCTGATGTCTGAATATCCGAACGAGTGAAAAAATAGAGTGTGCTTGCTGCTGTGTACAGCAGTAGCAGACTCACTAATGTCATCCAAGCAATATTTTTTGTGATAGGCAGGTTCATAATGTATGGCTCCATGTGAGTTTGGTATTCCCCGGACCCCGGGCATATCGCCCGGGGTCCGGGGAGTCAGCGATTAATCCTGACCACTGTAATAGGTGATACCGGACATCAAACCGTTTTCCACGCGCGGAATACTGCAACCGATGTAGTACCAGTTTTCCGGATGACGGGCGGTGGAATCGAAATCAAGATTCTGCTCATGATTTCCCCAACCGGTGGAATAGCGGGTTCCACCGGAAGAGCCATACAACACACTACCGATCTGATAACGGCTGGTAGCCCAGCAACTGGCATCCCTTGAAACACTGGCATCAATGATGCCGATGTCCGCATCATCCAGATCGTTTCCGAAGAAAATATCAAAATTCTGGTGAAGGATAGGGCAGTCCACATTCATTTCCTGGGTGCTGGAAATGTTGTAAATACGACCGCTATCAAGAAGAGGGGTTGGGTAATTTGCGTTCCAGCGTACACAGCTGGCACCGGGGTATACCTGTTTGCCGGCACTTGCAATTGAAGTGTGCAGTGTGGACATCAGACCCATGGCAAGGCTCATGGAAAGTGCAAAAAGATGTTTTTTCATGATCTTATCTCCATATAGTTGACAATAAGTGCAATGACATCCAGGGTTGCATTTGCCCCCGGTGACCTGCCATCAGCACAATGCCCGGATCACGAGAGTATTCGAAGTCATATGACGATCGGAAAGTCGGATCAGGCGAGATGAAAGCTAGCGCCGGCGGACGGCAGATTCGCTGTACAAATGCAGTAGGGAAATGTGTAAAGTTCACAGTAACCGGGAATTGCAAATTGTCCAGGATCGTGCTTTCGGTAAAACGGGTACACCACTGATGATTGAGTGGCTTGTGGGGAAATGAAGTTTGCGGGCGGTTCAGGATCCGATCTTTACTGCACCGGTTTTTGCCTGTAGAGCCCAGGAAGACTCCTCGAGCCAGGCATAGGCCTGTTGTACGGAAAGAGGGCGGGCCATATGGTAACCCTGACCGATATCACAACCCTGCTGATTCAATAAATCAAGTATGGCTTCATTTTCGATGCCCTCGGCCACTACCTTTAAGCCCAGGTTATGGGCAAGATCGATGGTGGAATTCACGATAATGGCGTCATCGCTATCTTTTTCCATGTCTCGAACGAAGGAACGGTCGATTTTCACTTCGGATACGGGAAGTTTTTTCAGGTAGGCGAGGGAAGAGTATCCGGTCCCAAAATCATCGATGCTGAAATCGATGCCCATGCGGTTGATGTCAGAGATTACGCGCAAAGCCTGATCCGGATCATGCATCATGGCACTTTCGGTTACTTCAAGCATAATCCGCTCTGCTGGAACCCCATGCTCCCGTAATGTACTGGAAACCATCTCTGAAAGATCGGTATTCAGCAAATCACTAACGGATAGATTGATGGAAATGGAAAGTGGATAGCCATTGTTTGTAAAATCCGCACATTGTTTGCAGGCAGTTCTGATAACCCAGGTGCTCAATTGACCAATAACACCGGTTTCCTCCGCCATGGGAATGAATTCGTCCGGGGGAATGAAACCGCGATCTTTATGCATCCAGCGAACCAGGGCCTCAAAACCGATTATCGTTCCTCTTGCAAGGTCAATCTTCGGTTGAAAGTAGAGTTCAAGTTCATTGTTGCTGATAGCCGATCGCAGTTCACTCATGAGCGTAAGGCGGGTAGTGCAGAATTGATCCATCTCTGCATTGTAAACAAGGTAGGATTCCCGTTTTCGCTTGGCGGCATACATGGCGACATCGGCATGTTGTAGTAAGGTTTCGGTACTTACGCCATGTTCCGGATAATTGACGATACTCACTCGTGCGCTGACATCGAGTTTCAGATCACCCAATGGAAATGGCTCATTGAATACCGATAAGACCCGTTGCGCGACCACAATGGTTTCCTCGGAGGAAGACAGCATAGGAAGAATCAAGGCGAATTCATCGCCATCCAGTCTTGCCACCATTTCACTATCATAATGTTCATCGATTCGTGCCACCGTATCCCCTCTGCGCAGGGAATTACTGAGTCTTTTTGCAACCTGTTGCAGTATTTCATCCCCATTACAATGCCCCAGGGTATTATTGATTTCCTCGAATCGGTCGAGATTCACAAGCAGAACGCCGACACAGCGCTCGTTTCGCTCCGCAGTGTAAATCGCCTGTTGCAAGCGGTCATTGAGCAGGATGCGGTTTGGCAGGCCGGTTAAGGTGTCGTGCAGGGATTGGTGTTTCGCCAGTTCTTCTATCTGTATGCGATTGCGCATTTCTATTTGCAATGCCCGGTTTTGCTCAAGGACTTCTTCCTGTAATTGCTGGTTGTGTTCGCTCAGGCGTTCATGAAGCTGGCTTACTTCAATAATGGTATTGATGCGAATCACCACTTCAAGGCGGTCAAATGGTTTAGTGAGAAAATCTTTCGCGCCACTCTCCAGGGCTCTGAGTTTGGTTTCACGGTCGCTATCCGCTGTAATCATCAGAATGGGGATGTAGGGGATGTCCTGCGATTGCTGAATCTTTTCCATGACATCAAAGCCATTCATTATCGGCATATTCAGGTCGAGGAGTACGGCGTGGGGGCGGAGCTGCGCGAATAGATCCGCCGCTTTACAAGGGTCGCTGGTGGAATGGATATTACGATAACCTGCGATTTCAAGAATGCGCGTGAGCAGAGCGATATTGTCTTCGGCATCATCGATGATGAGGATACAGGCATCTTGACTATGCGCTTTGAGGTTCATGCTTGTTCCATCCCGTTGGTATAACTCTTGTACTGGTTTGTGGCTTTTTCACAGCTGATATGGAGGGTCTGCAACTTTTCTTCCAGGCTTTCATATCTTTCGCTTTTTATCTGGTTTTCGATATCCGCGGCTTGTTCGGTGATGATCGGAAAACCAAAGCTACCGGCGATGCCTTTCAATTTGTGAGCTACGCTTCTCAGCCCTTCCCAGTCGCCTTGCTGCAAAAAAGTGCGCATAGCATGCTCTCGTTCCTGCAGACTGTTGATAAAGTCTGTAGCGAGCTCCATGAGGTCGGGGTCAAATTCCAGCTGCGACTCCATTTCCTGGTTCAGCTGCGTGCCTATATCGGCTTCCGGTAAAAACTCTCCCAGTGTGTGGTAAAACTGCGCAGTCTCAATGGGTTTGCTGAGAAATGCATTACATCCGGCCGACTGATAGCTTTCCCGGTCTTTTTTCATGGCATTTGCGGTAAGGGCGATAATGGGGGTGTCAAAACCCAGTGAGCGGAGTGTTTGCGTCGCTTCCACGCCATCCATTACGGGCATTTGCATATCCATCAGCACAAGATCATAGTCACTCGCCAAGGCCTTCTCTACCGCTTCCTTTCCATTGTTTGCGATATCAATTTCCACACCGGTTTTTTTAAGGTATATGCTGATCAATTTCTGATTGTCCGGGCTGTCTTCTGCAATCAATATTCTGCCGCTCAGCATTTTTACGGATGGTTGATCGGCTGAATAAATGCTGTCTTCCTGGCCCTTCATTACTTCGCTACAGGGCATTGTATGATCAATGGGGCCAGTGGATATCTTGACGGTTGCAATGGTGCCTTTGCCTGTACGTTGTTGAATCGCAATGGTGCCGCCCAGTTTTTCCGCCAATTGTTTGGATATATAAAGGCCAAGCCCGGTGCCGCCGAAACGACGGGTGGTGGACACATCGGCCTGGGAAAAGGGTTTGAACAGTTTGGTTTGCTGTTCCCTGGTCATACCGATACCGGTATCAATGACGCTGAAGTACAGTTGTTCTTCCTTTTTCGAGAGATGAACCGCTAGCTCTACGCTACCTTGATGAGTGAATTTCACCGCGTTGGAACAGAGATTCAGCAGTATCTGTTTGAGGCGAGTGGGGTCGGTCTTGATGGTTCCCGGCAGGGGATGTTCGCAGTGAACTGCAAAATCAAGTCCCTTTTCCCTTGCCTGCATTCCGATTACCGATTCTACGTCTGCCAGAATGGGTGCTAAGGGTGTCTTGATCCGTTCCACTTCCAGTTGATTGGATTCAATCTTGGATAAATCCAGTATTTCATTGATGATTCTCAACAGGTGACGCCCACTTCTGACTACCGCATGGATGGCATGCTTACGCTCTTCCTTCGGCATGTCATCATCCAGCGATGTTTCTGCAAAGCCGATAATAGCAGTGAGCGGGGTGCGGATTTCGTGGCTCATATTGGCAAGAAATTGGGATTTCAACTGATTGGCGCTGGTTTCCGCCTGTTGAGCCTGTATCAACACTCTTTCGGTATTCTTTGCTTTTCTGGTGACCAGAAAAGCGGTAAGGCTGCCTAACAGGAGGGTGGCAATACCCAAAATACTCACCAGCAGGTACGCAGTACGGTTGTAAGAAGCAATATCGGCCAGTGCCTTCTGTACCCGCTCGCCGCTACCAGTCAGCAGGGTGCTCAGTTCGTTGATCACCATATCCTGTTTGGGAATGACATCCAGGTGTAGCATTTCCTTGGCTTCCTCTATCTGGTCTGTCATGACCAGTCTCGCTACTTGATTCTGTGTCTCAGCATTGGTAGCCACATGGGGCTGAATACTTGCCCAAATGGAGCGGTAGTCTTCATTCAGGTCCATAGCCAACAGTTGATCCCGTGCCGCGACGAAGTCTCCCGCCCTTGCGTTGAGTATCATGTTCTGTTCATCCAGTTGAAAGGGATCGGTAACGATGGCCATGCGGTGCAGTACCAATGCGCGCTTGTGTGCCGAGTCACGCATGGTAAGGATGAATTCAGTGGCTCTCTGCTGGTTGACAATGGCATGTAGCTGACGATTGTTCCCATCGATGGTGATCAGCCATACGCACATGAGTACCATTAGCAATACCAGCATGGCGCCAAAGCCAGCGGCAATGATCACTGCCGAGCCATATCGTTTCAGCTTATGCATGGGAAAACGTATTTCTGCAGTTTCATTTGCTGGCAATCACCTTCATTGTCCCGCTGTCTGATTCGCTGGCCTGTCAGTCCGTGAACAATCGTTACTTATTGATATGTCGCCAATTTGGTATGAAACTTGATCTTTATTCACGAACATTTACAAATCGTAACGGGCGCGGTTGGATGCCAAAGTACGGAGGATGGTTAGCGTACCGGGGTTTTTCTGAATGCTGGTATAACAATTCCTGCAAATACAGTTGGATAGGGCCAAAATAACAACCTTGCTGTCTGCCTGGGGGCCTTAGAGGCGTTTCAAAAGTACGTAAATGGCACCGGTGCCACCATCCACGGGGCGGGCCGAGCAAAAGGCCAGCACTTCATCCCGCTGTCGTAGCCAGTGATCCACCTTGCCCTTGAGCACCGGTGCCTGATGGCGGGAGCCACGCCCCTTGCCGTGGATAATGCGTACACAGGTAATGCCCCACTGACGACTTTTCTGTAACAGTTCCACCACGGCCTGGCGGGCCACGGGTACGGTCATTCCGTGAAGATCCAGTTCCGCACCTACAGAAAACTGGCCACGCCGCAAGCGCTGCAGCGTGCGTTGCTGTAATCCCGGGCGGTGGAACAGCAGTTCTTCCCCGGTTTCCATTTCCCAGGGTTGAAAGTGATCGGAAAGGGCATCGTGCATCACCTGGCGGTCATCGGCATGGGTGGAACGGGGGTATGGCTTCAGGCGTTTTCGCAACGGTGGCACCCGTTCGCAGATCATGGGGGTCACGGGGCCCACCGTTTCCCGGAACAGGGTACTGTCTTCCTGGCTTAATTTCTTGAATTTCGATGACATGCAGATGTAATTTCAAGTATTTTCTGTGAATAGATGATTGGCTTGTGAGCATACTGCCCCAAGACCGCCCTGCCAAGGGCTGACAGGTCTGTGAGAAGCCTGTCGCTTCACGTATAGTACTGGGCATTCTGGAAAAAGCAGGTGGACTGTGGGAACACGGCCCGTATCAATGAAAATTCTGATCAGTAATGACGATGGATACCAGGCACCGGGCATTGTCTCCCTGGCTGAAACCATG
>CBDUNQ010000069.1:0-8453 GCA_965368625.1 uncultured Gammaproteobacteria bacterium | reverse complement strand
CATGTCTACCTGGTTGATTTTACTAACCAATCCTCATATCGGTTTTGAGCAGGTTGCCGACCATCACATCATCAATGATGACGTTATAGCTGTCCATGAAGTACGCGGCGGATGCCGATGCCAGCAATAGAAGAATCAATGCCGGTTTGATGAGGTATTTGACACTCAACAGTGTGAGAATCATTAGATTGATGCAGCCGAAAACCAGGGCGAGTGACAGAAGAAACAGCAGATTTTCACCGTTTAACGGATAAGTCTGCAGTACATTGCTGAAAAACCGGAAATTACCGAACAATAGCAGAAAGCCCGACAGGGCGAGTAGTAATGTGGTGCTGCGAATGGATTTCATGGCGTGCTGCCGGCCCTCACATGACGGGATGAATGTGCCCGGCAATTTCCGGAACGTGATCCGTGAGGGACCATGAAAACAGGAAGATGTTCCCCAGTCCGTGAAGTTATTTACCGGTTGAAAATGGTTTGCAGCTTGTCATGACAGATGGCTGAATTGACAGATGACTATCTTCAAGTGGCAGCTTCAGGGGTCCATGACTGCCGTGGGTGATGATTATCCATCACAACCAAAGAGGTTCTGCTCCTTGATCATGGCGGCCACCCTTTCCGGCACATCCTGTTCCCAGCCTGAAGTGTGATTGCGAATCTTTTCCAATACCCGATGGGAATAGATAGTAAGCAATTCAGGGTCAATATTCTTCAGGCTCTGAATGCTGCCATTGTCATGGAGATAACGGTACAGGTGCTCCAGGTGGGGTGCGGGCCGAAACCGGTCCAGCGTCATGAGCTCATCGCAATCGGCATCGGTGCAGGGGCAGATATAAAGGCGTAAATCATACTTGAACAGGCGACCGAAGGATTCCAGGATGCCGCCGGGAAGGTCTTCGTAATATTTTTCCTTGAACAATTCTTTAAGATTGGGGATGCCCATGGCGATTCCCACGGGGCGCTGGGTGTATCCAAACAGGAAACTTGCCAGCCGGTGAAATTCACCCAGGTTCGAGACCAGTACATTTTTACCCAGTGCACAGAGGATTTCCGCACGATGCAGGAAATCCTCTGCATCGATATCGCCGCCATCACGGAGGTTATGCAGGGTCATTTCCGAAAGCAGCACCACTTCTTCCGGTTTCAGGTTCTGGTCTTGCAGAAATTGTTCATGAGCACACTCCTGAATATTCATGGTCAGGCGGGTGGGTGGGCGAAAACGGCTGCGTTCCACCAATACCGCTTTTTTGTACAACACATCGGCCGGCTGCGCCAGACGGCCATCGGGTGTAAACAGGGCGGCATGGGTCATGCCCCGTTCCACCAGGCGCAAGGCCATGAGTCGATTGTCCACCCGGGAAAATGCCGGACCGGAAAAGTCGATCATATCGATTTCCACCAGCTCCGGATAAAGGTCATCCATCAGAGAATTGAGAACGGTGTCCGGGTCATTGTAGTGGTTCAGTGCCGCATGGATCAGGTTGAGGCCCAGGATACCCAGGGATTCCTGATCCTGCAGGCTCTTCTTCCCCAGCAAGTTGGCATGAATATCAATGCGTGAAGGGCCTGCCCCCGGTTCGTGCTGAAACAGGATACCGAGCCAGCCCTGGCCATTCTGGTGGCGGGTGAAACTCCGGGCCGCCACCGTGTTGGCAAAGGCGAAGAAAGTGCTTTCAGCGCTGCGCTGTTCTCCCAGGCGTTCGATAATCAGTTGATATTCCTTTTCCAGCATGGCGCCCAGGCGCTCGCGGCTTACATAGCGGGAGGTCGGGCCGTAAATGCTGTCACTGAATTTCATGTCATAGGCGGAAATGGCCTTGGCGATGGTGCCGGCTGCGCCGCCGACGCGAAAAAACCAGCGGGCGGTTTCCTGGCCGGCGCCGATTTCCGCAATGGTGCCGTACTGTCCCTTGTTCATGTTGATGGAAAGGGCTTTCTGGTGGGCATCCTTGGTTCGGTCCATGGGTAATTCCTTATAAGGCCATTATCGGTGGCGGAATGTGTAGCAAGCTAACTTAAGAAATAGGCTATACCCCGGGTTATCGCAAATATTGTGAATTTCTTGAGTCAGTGTCACAGCCAGGTAGTCACGTAAGTGACCACCTTGATCTGGAGGGTAAGGTATTCATGTAAAAAGCAGTCGTCATTGCGAGCGAAGCGCGGCAATCTCCCTGGTTTGGCAGTCAGTGCACAGGAAAGCAAGTGCCGGATTCAGGAGATTGCTTCACTCCGTTCGCAATGACGTGCTTTTGCCTTGACCCGCAAGGTACGGTATTCATGTAAAAAGCAGTCGTCATTGCGAGCGAAGCGCGGCAATCTCCCTGGTTTGGCAGTCAGTGGACAGGAAGGCAAGTGCTGGATTCAGGAGATTGCTTCACTCCGCGACCGGAGCGTAGCGTAGGAAGTACTTGATGAAACCTGAAGGGGTTCTGAAGTGCTCGCAATGACGTGCTTTTGCCTTGACCCAAAGGGTAAGGTATTCATAAAAAATCCACCGTCATTCCGGCGTGCCTCGACCCGAAGGGTGAGGTACGCATAATGATCCCCAAAGGGGTTCTATGCGCCAGGCCGGAATCTCTTACATCACCTGCCATGTCAAAAAGATCCCGGCCTACGCCGGTATGACGTTAGCATTGGCTACCGGGGGTCCTGGTAAAAGGCTGTGGGCTTGGCAATGGTATACCCCTGTGCATAATCCACCTTCAGTTTTTTCAATGCATCCAGAATGGTCTGGTTTTCAACAAATTCCGCAATGGATTGCATCCCCATGACATGGGTTACGTAATTGATGGCATGTACCATGGCCTGGCTGATGCGACTGCTGTCCAGCTCGCGTACCAGTACACCATCGAGTTTTACGAAATCCACGGGCAGGCTTTTCAGATAGTCAAAGGTGCTCAAGCCGGTACCGAAATCATCAAGGGCGAATTTGCAACCCTTTTCCTTGAGTATGCGCAGAAATTCCTGCGCAATTTCCATATTGGAAATGACGGTGCTTTCAGTGATCTCAAAACAAATGCGCTGGGGCTGGATGCCTGTCTCTTTCAGTTCTTTGATGACATGATCACATAAGGATAAATCGCTCATGGATTGACCGGACAGGTTGATGGTGATCATGGCCTGTTCACCCAGCGGGCAATCATTCCGGGCCAGTGCCCGCAGGGCATGGGTGATCACCCAGCGATCCACCTGGGGCATCAGGTGGTAGCGCTCGGCTGCCGGCATAAAGGCACCTGGTGAAATCAGTCGTTCATTGGGGCCGCCGACATCATCGATCATGCGCAGCAATACCTCGGAATAGAGTAGCTTGCCATCGTGTACCGATACGATGGGTTGGGCAAACAGGGAAAACTGGTCGCGATCGAGAGCGTCCTGTATACGCTGCATCCATTGCATCTGGCCATGCTGCTCCAGCACTTCGCGGTCATCGGGTTTTAGTACGTGGACGCGGTTGCGGCCCCCTTCTTTGGCCACATAGCAGGCGGAATCTGCCGTGCTCAGTAATTCCGTCAGCCCGGTAATGGCGTTGGTAATGGGGACCACCCCGATGCTTGCCCCGATACGAAACACTTCGCCTTCCCAGCCGAAGCGGTATTCTTCCACCAGGGCACGCAGTTTTTCCGCAATCTGCGCGCCCACATCCAGTGGGCAGCCGCTGAGTAATACGCCGAATTCATCACCACCGAGACGTGCCAGGGTATCCGCCTCACGCAAGCCGCTACGCAACAGCCGGGTGACCTGGCGAAGCAGTTCGTCACCGGCATGGTGGCCGCAAGTGTCATTGACGATTTTGAACTGGTCCAGATCGATATAGAAAAGTACATGAACCTTTTCGCTTTGGTTGGCGCTGTGTATGGCCTGTTCCACCCGTGAATCGAATTCCATGCGGTTGATCAGGCCGGTCAAGGAATCATGGGTGGCCTGATAAGCCAATTGCGTGGCCAGTGCCCGCATCTTGGTGACATCATGGAACACCATAACGGAACCGATGATGGTGTCCTGGGAGTCGCGAATAGGTGCGCCACTGAGTTCAATGACCCATTCATTGTCATCCTGGCGGTGTATCAGTATCGCCGGCTTTGCCATGCTGGCGCGCTTGCCTTTTTCCAGCCACTCCTGGGTGGGTAGCTCGATCTGCTCGCGGGTTTCATCGTCCACCAGCCAGATGATCTTGGCCAGGGGTTTGCCGATGGCATCCTTGTTGCTCCAGCCGGTTTTGCTTTCTGCGACGGGATTGATATAGCGCACAATGCCATTCAGGTCCGTGGTGATTACGCCATCGGCAATGGATTCCAGGGTTACACGCCACCATTCTTTTTCGCTATACAGGGCTTCGCGAGCCGCCCGTGCTTCCGACGTGTCTCGAGCAATCCCTTCAATACCATCGGGCTTGCCCTGGGCATCTTCGTGAAAATGGGCGTTGAAACTCACCCAGATGTCACGGCCATCCTGATGTTGCCAGTGGCTTTCGTGGTCGTGCACCATGCCGAAGTTATCGTTCAGGGCTTTCTTGAATCCTTCAAATTCCCCTTCGTTGGAAAAGAACTCGATGAAATTCCGGTCCAGGCAGGTTTTTAATGAGTCACCAAGTACGGTTTCGATGGAGGGTGAAAGGCGGCGGATCTGACCGTCAAAATCCACATGAAAATAAGTATCCATCATGTCGTCCAGGATACGGGTCATTTCTTTTTCCGATTCGCGGATCTGGGCTTCCGCACGTTCGCGTTCGGTGATTTCTCCATGGAGTGCCTGGTTGAGTTTTTCCAGGTCATTCTGTTGTGACAGGGCGGCATCTCTTGCCTGGGCCAGGTTGCTCACAAGTTCGGTATTGCTTTGCACCACCAGTTGCAGGCGGGCGATGAGCCGTTCCAGTTGCCGGCCGCCCATGGCCAGCAGCCAGCTGCTGGCCAATAGCAGTGCCCAGAGCAAAGCCGCTTGGGTGAGTCCTTGGAACAGGCTGGCACCCAGGGGCATGAGGGTGGCGGGAATGGCCATGATCAAAAAGTGGCGGCTGCGAAAGCCGGCACCCAGCAGGGAAGCCGCCATGCCCGCCATCAGTGCGCTGGCAAGGAGAAAGTGGGTGTCAGAGGGGCCCGGCAGGGTCAACAGGGCTGCGCTGCCCCAGAAGAGCCCATACATCAATAGCCCTGTGATACTTCGAAATGCCGTATCTCGCTTATCCTGTTTTGCAGGTAGCATACACAGCAGGCGAAGTAGTGTGGCCAGGATGAAGCCGGCGCCCAGGGTGTACAGCAAGTGGGCAGGAAGCTGTTCGCCAATGCGGTTCAGAATAAAACCCGCTGCCAGACTTTGCAGAATGATTTCAAGGGGGATAAAGCGTGTACCGAAGGCAGAGCCGGATTCAGGGTCTTGCGCCATGGGGTGCCTTTGGAGTGAAGCGACATTTGACGGCTGATGTGCCGATACTAGCGTGCATCCCCATGAGGTGCAAAATTCCCATGGCCAGGCATGGGAATGCGGTGCAAGGTTTTATTAACCAGTACCTTTTCGCGATGCAGGAGTACGCAGCTTACAACTCGCCCCAGCTGGAGCGCTTGCGGAATCGCAGACGGGGAATGATCAAGCCGATAATGATTCCCAGAAAGACCACGCCGGCACCCACCATGAACCAGTCGCGGGCAGTGCGGTCCTTGAGGCGTTCGTTTTCCTGTTGCAGGGTCTGGATTTCACGTTCGGCGGCAACAATGCGACTTTTCAATTCCTTGTTTTCGGCATCGATGGCCAGCGCACTGGAAGCGGTGCGGCGTATGGATTCCAGTTCCTGGGCCAGTTTGCGACTGGAGTTATCCAGGTTGCTGCGCTCCTTGGAAATGGCATCTTTCTCACCCTGAACCTCTTTGAGGCTGGCTTCCATCTTGCGGTGTTCCAGTTCCAGCTGGGCCAGTTTCTTTTCCGCCACGGCGAGTTTTTCCCGCGCCGCCGGCCCACTCATGAGGAAACGGCTCAATACCCATCCTTCCGTACCGCTGGGTGCGCGTACCCGGGTCCAGCCGCTTTCCCGGTCCACCTCCAGGGTGGTGAGCGGGGTGCCACTGGGCAACATACGAATGATGCGGTGCTGGTTGGTTTTCCCTGAGCGCATCTGGATTTCCAGGTTATCGCTGACATACAGGGTGGCTGCCAGGGCCGGGTGGGCGATACACAGGCTGAGCAACAACAGAGCGGCGGTTTTTTTCATCATGGGACACAGTTCACAGGTTGAGTCACGGATCAATGAGGGTATTGTAATGGAAATGGCAATGCCCCTGGGCAAATCCACATCATTGCCTTAAAATACAATTAAATCAAGTCGTTGTTATTCTGCGACGGTACCAGGCAATGGCGGGAGGTGGCAGCGTATGGGGCTTTGCTCCGTAGACCAGTTTGATTTTCATGCAACCCTGGCGGCTACCCCTGGGGTGGCGCTGGTGCTGTTCAGTGCGCCCCGCTGTGGCGCTTGCCGGCATTGGAAACAAGTGCTGTCGGACTATGCTGCGCAGCAGGCAGTGACCGTCTTTGTGGTGGATGTGCAGCAAGACCCGGCGCTGGCCCAGGAATTTTCCGTAACCCATTTGCCGGAACTCTTTCTCTATCATCAGGGCGAATATCATGGGCAGCTTCAAGCCGAAGCCCATCGGGAAGCCTTGCATCAAGCCATTGAACACTGTCTTACCCTGCCGGCCGAGGAGGCGCCCTGATGAAGTTCAGCATTCGCAATGGCTGGTTGCAATCCGTGCGGCACCTCGCGTCCCCCAACTGTGATGAGCGGCCGGCGGGAGTGGTTCCCTCGCTTATCATTGTTCACGGGATCAGTCTTCCTCCCGGAGAATATGGCGGCCCCTACATCGACCAGTTGTTTACCAATACCCTGGATCCCCGCTCACATCCTTATTTTGCCGAAATTCAGGGCTTGAAGGTATCCAGCCACGTACTGATCCGGCGCAATGGGGAATGTACCCAGTATGTATCGTTTGCACAGCGCGCCTGGCATGCGGGTAAATCCTGCTATCAGGGCCGTGAAGCCTGCAATGATTTTTCCATCGGAATCGAGTTGGAAGGTGTGGATGATCAACCCTACGAAGTGGTGCAATATGAAGTGCTGGCGGCCATGGTGCAGGCGCTGAGCGAAACCTACCCGGAAGTAAATCCGGCTGCCATCGTCGGTCATTGCCATGTGGCGCCCGGGCGCAAAACCGATCCCGGCTCCGCCTTTGAATGGCCGCGCCTGGCAAGTCTGCTCTCCAGTACCTCCATGGCTTGACCCTTGCACAGGGAGGCGGTAGCGTTGCCAGGGTCTTTCACAGGCCCGGGATTGTACCGTCATGACCTTGATCTCCATTCTGATCGGTATCTTTATTGATCGCTTTTATGAGGCGTTACCCGACCTGCGGCGTTATGAACGCTTTCATCACTACCATCGCTGGATGCGACAGCGATTACAGGGTGAGCCATGGGATGGCCCTCTGGGGGTGGTGGCGGTACTGGCACCGCCGGTATTGATCACTGCCCTGTTGCAGCATTGGTTGAGTGGCGGGCTTGCCAGTCTGCTGGGATTAGTGTTTGGCATTGCTGTGCTGGTGTTTTGCCTGGGTCCGCGCGATTTGCCCGTGGATGTTGACCACTATTGTGCTGAGCATGATGGCGAGGATGCCGCCATGCGTCAGCAATTGGCGCAACATTTTCGCCCCGGTTTAGCGGCGGATTGTTCACCCGTGGAGCGCGATGAAGCCGTGCTGCGTGGCATACTGGTCGGCGGGCAAGAGCGTTGGTTTGGCGTGATTTTCTGGTTTGCCGTGCTCGGTCCCATGGGTGCCGTACTCTATCGCGGAGTATTGTTGCTGCGTGGTGAGGAAACGCCGGAGTTTCAGTCCAGCCTGCATCAACTGTATGGCTTGCTTGGCTGGATACCCAGCCGGCTCATGGTGGCGGGCTTTGCGCTGTCGGGGCATTTCGAGGATGCCTATCGTGCTTGGCGCAGCCTGTCGCCGGGCAATGGCGACCTGGCGGCACGTTCAGAGCAACTGTTATTTGTCACCGGTGAAGGTGCCCTCAGCACCCGGGTGGAAGATGAATTGCAGCGGGATCCGGTGGCGTTGATCCGCGCCGCCATGAAGCTGATCTGGCGCACCCTGCTCATCTGGCTGGCCGTAATGGCGGTGATGATTCTCACCGGCTGGGTATCCTAGCCGGTGAAACCGGGCTGTGTGGGTTACCCATTGCAGGGCAGGTGTCGGCACGGCGGACAAACCCCGGGGGGTGCCACAAAACTTGGCGGGCGCTGCCTGTTTCTACAGGTGGAGCACGGATGCCTTTGGTGTCGAAAATCTACCTGTGCAGGAGCCAGCGAAGCTGGCGAAACCTGATTCAGGGCGAGGTGGCAAGGCGTGCGCATCGGGGTGGATCTGGGAGGGACGAAGATCGAGGTTCTGGCCATGGGTGACCGGGGGGAATCC
>CBDUNQ010000068.1:0-8620 GCA_965368625.1 uncultured Gammaproteobacteria bacterium | reverse complement strand
CCTCATTGCCATCAAGCCGGCCACACAACACCTGGTTCCGCTGCTCAGCGGCACTACCGGCCTGCAAGGCGAACAGGATGAAAGCCTGTTGCTGCGCCGCAGCAATGACCAGATTCAATATCTCTCGCCACTGGGAGATGGCAGCGCACCCTTACAGCGCAGCCTGCCCCTGGACAAGCAGAATCAGGCGGGCGCCATTGCCCTGACGCATACCGGCAGCTTCAGCCAGGCTCGGGATTACCGTGGCCGTAAGGTGTTGATGATCAGCCGCGCCATCCCCGACACGCCCTGGGTACTGGTGCAGCAAACCGGCCTGGACACCGCCCTGCGTGAAGCCCGCCAGCACCGTCGCTTTTTGTTGACCAGCTTTTCCCTGGTGCTGTTTTTCATTGCCGCCGCACTGGTGGCTGCCTGGCGTCACGGCAGCAGCGTACAGGCACAGCGCACCGCCGATACCCTCAATACCAAAACCCGGGAGCTGGATGCCCAAAGCCGTCTGCTCCATGGCATCACCGATCACATCAATGCCTACACGGCATTGTTGAATTCCGAACATCAACTGGTATTTGCCAATACCCCTTTCGCTCACACCACCGGCGTCCCCCTGGAAGACCTGCAGGGCAAGAGTCTGGCCAGTGTGCTGGGACCCGATACGGCCCAGACCCTTATCGATGAAATCAATGCACACCCGGCAGGTCCTGGCAACTCACACAGCTGCACCCTGCCAATCCACATGGGTGCACAGGAAGGTATCTATCAATGCACCTTTGTCCCCCTGGAACAGGAAGAACCCACACAGGCCACCCTGCTGCTGGTATTACAGGACATTACTGAGCTACAGGATGCGCAACAGCGCCATGCTCAGCTGATGCGCAAGCTGGTCAGCGCCCTCATGCATGTGGTGGATCTGCACGACCCCCATTCCGGTCACCACTCGGCGCGCATGGCACGGGTGGCCGCGGCAATCGGAGAAGCCATGAACCTGGACCGGGACACCCGCGAAGTCATCGACCTGGCGGCCAACCTGGCTAATCTGGGAAAGATTTTTGTCCCTCGGGAAATCCTCACCAAGACCGAACCCTTGACGGAACAGGAACAGGAACAGGTACGCATGCATGTGCAATACGGCCTGGATATTCTCAAGGATCTGGAATTTCACGGCCCGGTACTGGATACCATTGCACAGAAACAGGAATTGCTGGATGGCAGCGGTTACCCCAAGGGCCTCAAGGGTGAAGAAATTCTGATGACGGCTCGTATTCGGGCCGTAGCCAACAGCTTCGTCGCCCTGCTCAGCTCCCGCGCCTATCGCGGCCCCGCCTCGGTGCAATCAGCCCTGGATGCCCTGCTCCAGGAAGCCGGGAAAAAATATGATCGCCAGGTGGTGGCCGCCCTGTTTCATGTAGCGGAAAACCGCTTGGACTGGCGTGAGTGGGAACTGGAGCCATAGCGAGGCATTCGCTACGAAATCAACCGTCATTCCGGCGTGCCTCGACCCGAAGGGTGAGGTATTTGCCTGATGGAACCCCGAAGGGGGTCCTATGATCGCCTCGACCCGAAGGGTGAATTCATTAAAAAATTTTCCGTCATTGCGAGCCGCGTAGCGGCGTGGCAATCTCCATGACCTGGCAGTTACCATCCGGAAACCCGGAAGGCAAGTGCCGGATTCAAGAGATTGCTTCACTCCGTTCGCAATGACGTGCCTTTGCCTCGACCCGAAGGGTGAGGTATTTGCCTGATGAAGCCCAAAGGGGTTCTATGCGCCAGGACGGAATCTCTTGAACTTCCTGCCAAGGACAAAAAGATACCGGCCTACGCCGGTATGACGTTTTTTTTCTAAGCACCGTCATTGCGAGCTGCCTCGACCCGAAGGGTGAGGTATTCATTAAAAAATTTTCCGTCATTGCGAGCCGCGTAGCGGCGTGGCAATCTCCATGACCTGGCAGTTACCATCCGGAAACCCGGAAGGCAAGTGCCGGATTCAAGAGATTGCTTCACTCCGTTCGCAATGACACGCCCCTGCTTTACCCGCAGGGCCGCGGTAATTTCGACAAAGGCCCTGGCCATAGCGGGTACGCTTAGCTGGCACTTCAATCCAGGGTATCATTCTCCAGTTGCTCATCCATATCCTTTTGCAAGCGCCGTTGCCGCAGGGTATGAACGATTCCCGAAGCCGCATAGATGCTGAATCCGAGAAACAGTACCGTGGGTGGATTCAGGCCCATGATCACCACCATGAGTATCACGATGAGCATGGCCACAAAGGGTACGCGTTTTTTGAAATCCAGCTCTTTAAAGCTGTAATAATTGAAATTACTCACCATCAGCAAACCCATGGCAATGGTGAGAAAGATGGCAACATACCGCGCATCCACCCCACTCCATTCCCACTCCACACTGAGCCAGACGAAACCGGCCAGCACGGCGGCGGCAGAAGGACTGGGCAAGCCCTGGAAAAAGCGCTTGTCGCCAGTATCCACCTTGGTATTGAAACGTGCCAGGCGCAGTGCGGCACCAGCGGTATAGATAAAGGCGGCCAGCCACCCCAGCTTGCCCCAGATGGGTCCGAATTCGCTGAGGTGCTGCAGGGACCAGGCATACATGACCAGCGCCGGCGCCAGGCCGAAACCCACCATATCGGAAAGGCTGTCATATTCCACGCCGAAGTCGGACTGGGTATTGGTCAAGCGGGCCACCCGGCCATCAATGCCATCCATGATCATGGCCACGAAGATGGCAATGGCGGCGGCATCGTAACGTCCACCCATGGCCGCCACGATGGCATAAAACCCGGAAAACAGACCCGCAGTGGTAAAGAGGTTCGGGAGCAGGTACACCCCCTTGCTGCGCGGCTTTCGTTCCACTGGCTCCTGCTGCTCGTCTTCCATACCCGCCTCCGTGAAGAACCGCCTATTTGTGCACCAGGTGCGCGATCACATCCCGCCCCGCCTGTAGTTGATCATTGATGTTCACCACTACCCGGCAGTTTGCCGGTAAATATACGTGGATACGGCCACCGAAGTGAAGATAGCCGCAACGCTGCCCCTGACCCACACGCTCTCCGAAACGGAAAAAACACTGGGGGGCATTTCCCAGGGGACCACGGCTCATGGCGACCACCAGGTCATCGTTTTCATCGGTTTTGATCCACACGCCATTGGGCACATTGGCCGTGGAGGGGTTACGCGACGGACGGCTTTCAAGGATTTTGCCTTCCACCGGACTGCGGGTAGCGTAAACACCGGTACGGAACATATCCAGCTGCACACGCAGGGCCGGCCGCTCCAGATAGGGGTCATCGACCTGCTCAATGGCACTGACGCGGCCATCAACGGGGCTCACCACGGCCAGAGGTATGGAAGGGATATCCCGGCCCGGATCCCGGAACATATAGATGAGCAAGCCACCCAACAGCGCGAAGGGAAGCAACCAGACAATGTTTCCCGTGTATTGCCAGACCACACCGGCGCAGGCAATCACGACCAGCAGCGGCAACCAGCCCTCACGGGAAAAGTATGGATAGCGGCTAGCAGCCATAAAAATTTCCGAATCTCATGAATGAGAATGCCGCGAACCAGTCGCGGCATTCACTGCCAGTAAGGGAAGATCAGTTCACGTCTTTATCGATGATCTTTTTGATCCAGGGCATCATGCTGCGCAGTTTTTCGCCGGTGACTTCAATGGGATGCTCGGCATTGAGGCGGCGGCGTGCTGTCATTTCCGGATAATTGCAGGCACCTTCCAGAATGAAACGCTTGGCGTATTCACCATTCTGGATATTCTGCAGGGCTTCCTTCATGGCCTTGCGGCTTTCTTCATTGATCACCCGGGTGCCGGTTACATATTCGCCATATTCCGCATTATTGGAAATGGAGTAATTCATATTGGCGATACCCCCTTCATACATCAGATCAACAATCAGCTTGAGCTCATGCAGGCATTCGAAATAAGCCATTTCCGGCGCATAGCCCGCTTCCACCAGGGTTTCAAAACCAGCCTTTACCAGTTCCACGGCACCACCGCACAATACCGCCTGCTCACCAAACAGATCGGTTTCCGTTTCGTCACGGAAAGTGGTTTCGATAATGCCGGTGCGGCCACCGCCAATGGCAGAGGCATAAGACAGGGCAATATCCTTGGCCTTTCCGGAAGCATCCTGTTGCACAGCGATCAGATCCGGAATACCGCCACCCTTGGTGAACTCGGAGCGTACCGTGTGACCCGGTGCCTTGGGTGCGATCATGATAACGTCCAGATCGGCACGGGGGGAAATCTGGCCATAGTGGATGCAGAAGCCATGCGCAAAGGCCAGCACACCGCCTTTTTTCAGGTTCGGTTCGATCTGCTGATAGTAGAGATCTTTCTGGTTTTCATCGGGGGCCAGCACCATAACCAGGTCGGCACCCTTGACGGCATCTTCAATTCCCGCCACGGTCAGACCGGCATTGGTGGCTTTTTTTGCGGATGTGGAACCGGGACGCAAGCCCACAGTCACCTCCACACCGGAATCCTTGAGATTATTGGCATGGGCATGGCCCTGAGAACCATAACCGATGATGGCAACCTTGAGTGCCTTGATAATGGAAAGGTTGGCGTCTTTGTCGTAGTAAATATTCATGGCAGTTATTCGCCCCGTTTACAATAGAAAATACACTCATGCCCGCAATTCAGAACTGTGCCATGGCACAGTCATTACAGGCCACTAAATATGCAATGCCTTTTCGCCACGCGAAATACCGGATACTCCGGAGCGCACCACTTCAATGATGAGACTGCGGTCCACCGCCTGTAGAAAGGCATCCAGTTTGTCACCGGTACCGGTCAATTCGATGACATAGGTGGTATTACTCACATCCACAATGCGGCCGCGAAAGATATCCACCAGGCGTTTCACTTCATCGCGACCGCTGTTTTCCGCACGCACCTTCACCAGCATCAGCTCGCGCTCGATGTGCGGTGCTTCCATCATATCCAGCAGCTTCACCACGTCGATCAGCTTGTTGAGCTGTTTGGTGATTTGCTCAATGACTTCATCGGTACCCCGTGTAACCAGGGTCATACGCGACAGGGAAGGATCTTCCGTGGGTGCCACAGTAAGTGATTCGATGTTATACCCACGTGCGGAAAACAAGCCGGCCACCCGCGACAGGGCTCCGGCCTCGTTTTCCATCAAAATAGAAATGATATGACGCATAGCTAACCTGTTAAACCGATTTAATCCCGATTTCCGCCGGTTACGTCCCAGGACTGATCCTGGGCCGAAACCGGCACTGTATTTTCCTGTAGCCGCGGGTGATCGGCCATTTCGCGAAGTAAACGGGCAAACCCCGTACTCTTTGCTCTACTCTGCCACCCACTACGGCGTACGGTGTATTCGCCCTATATCAGAATCATTTCATTCTGCCCGGCGCCGGCCGGCACCATGGGATACACGTTTTCCTTCTGGTCGGTAAGGAAGTCGAGAAACACCACTTTATCCTTCACCTTCATGGCCTTCTTCAAGGCACCTTCCACATCTTCCGGCCGGGTCACCTGAATGCCCATGTGCCCGTAACTCTCCGCCAGCTTGACGAAGTCCGGCAGGGAATCCATGTAAGACATGGCATACCGCCCCTGATAGAAAAACTCCTGCCACTGGCGCACCATGCCCAGATAGCGGTTGTTCAGGTTGATGATCTTGATGGGCAAACCGTACTGGCGGCAGGTGGACAGCTCCTGGATGCACATCTGGATACTGCCTTCGCCCGTGATACAGCACACGGTTTCATCGGGATGGGCAAACTGCACACCCATGGCCGCGGGAAAGCCGAAACCCATGGTGCCCAGACCCCCGGAGTTGATCCAGCGTCGCGGCTTGTCGAAGCGGTAGAACTGGGCGGCCCACATCTGATGCTGACCCACATCGGAAGTCACAAAGGCCTTACCCTTGGTAACCTTATAAAGGGTTTCCACTACATACTGGGGTTTGATGATATCCCCACTCTGATCATACTTGAGGCAATCCATGGCCCGCCATTCTTCGATCTGCTTCCACCAGGGCTTCAGATCCGCCGCCGCGGGCATGGGGGCACCTTCTTTGAAGGCCTTGATCATGGCTTTGAGGACCTGATCCACCTCACCCACGATGGGCACATCCACCTTGACGTTCTTGGAAATACTGGCGGGATCGATATCCACATGAATGATGCGTGCCGTGGGGCAGAATTTCTCGATATTGCCCGTTACCCGGTCATCAAAGCGGGCACCGATGGCAATAAGCACATCGCAATTGTGCATGCCCATATTGGCTTCATAGGTACCATGCATACCCAGCATGCCCACGAACAATGGGTCTGGCGAAGGATAGGCGCCCAATCCCATGAGGGTATTGGTAATGGGAAATTTGAGCAGGCGCGTGAATTCCACCAGGGACTTGGAGGCTTCACCGAGAATGACCCCGCCGCCCGTGTAAATCATCGGCCGCTTGGCCGTGGCGATAAGTTCCACCGCTTTTTTGATTTGCCGCGGATGCCCCTTTACCACCGGGTTATAGGAACGCATTTTGATCCGCTTGGGATAATTGTATTCCGTGCGCGCCACACTGACATCCTTGGGAATATCCACCACCACCGGGCCGGGGCGGCCGGTAGTGGCCACATAAAAGGCCTTCTTGATGGTTTCCGCCAGGTCGCGCACATCCTTGACCAGGAAGTTATGCTTCACACAGGGCCGGGAGATCCCAATGTTATCCACTTCCTGGAAGGCATCATTGCCGATCAGGGCAGTGGGCACCTGACCGGTGAATACCACCATGGGGATGGAATCCATGTAGGCCGTGGCGATACCGGTTATCGCATTGGTGGCACCGGGGCCGGAGGTCACCAGCACCACACCGGGTTTCCCCGTGGAACGCGCATAGCCATCCGCCGCATGGGTGGCAGCCTGTTCATGGCGCACCAGTACATGCTTGACGGCTTCCTGTTGATACAGGGCATCGTATATCGGCAGCACGGCGCCCCCGGGGTAGCCGAACAGGTATTCAACACCCTCGTCCTTAAGACACTGGGTGAAAATTTCGGCACCGGTCAATTCCACTTCCCTACTCTCCCAAAGTTAGTACGACTTCATTTACTGTTTGCAATACACCCGCCGGGCTCACCGCCTGGAGTCTCAACCACGACTCTCCGGATAACACCCAATAACCCCACGATTACTACCCATAATTCAGGCTCTGTGAGCCCGTCAGGGGGATCACAGGGTACGACCGCCCTGGGAAGTGAAACGAAACCGCCTGCAACACACCACTTACGGACCCGGCCGTCGCCACCGGCGGTGGAAATGGAGGTACCGCGGCCGCATTCCCAACCACAACGTGATTTTCCCGGCCGGAAATACCCCCGGACACAGTCTGTTCAAACTACGCATGATGCCATCGAAGGTCAAGAGAATCCACGAAAAGTGGCCCAGAATGCATCCATAGGGGTTTGTGGCTGATCAAAAGCTCCGGGCACCGAGACTGGGGGGCATCACCCTTTCCGCTATCTGCCACGGCTGCAAACCCAGGCAAGGGCAATGCTCAGGCACCTCGCAGGGCCTGCTCCAGCAATTCATCCAGTGGCATCACACCTCCCACCGCCGAACCCTGGGCATAATCCACACCCAGCTGGGTGAGGCAATTGCGTACCGCCTCGGTTTCCACATACTCGGCAATGGTGCGTATTCCCATCACATGCCCCACTTCATTGATGGATTTCACCATGGCGAAATCAATGGGATCTTCCACCATATCGCGAACGAAACTGCCATCGATTTTCAGATAATCCACCGGCAGATTTTTCAGATACCCAAAGGAACTCAAGCCACTGCCAAAATCATCCAGGGCAAAGCAACTTCCCTGCCGGCGAATCTGCGCAAGAAATTCTTTGGCTTGGGTAAAATTGGCAATGGCGGCCGTCTCGGTGATTTCAAAGCAGACATTTTGCGCCGGAATACCATGGTAACGGATCTGCTCCAATACATACTGTAGAAAGGTGGGATCACACAGGGACTGACCGGAAAGGTTGATGGCACAGGCAAGCTGCCCCAGCACCTGCCCCTGATGCTGGTCTGCCATAATGGCAAGGGCTTCACGCACTACCCAGCGATCCACTACCGGCATTACGTCAAACCGTTCGGCGGCGGGGATAAAGGCCATGGGGGGCACCAACTCACCCTCTTCATCCAGCATGCGCACCAGTATCTCATAGTGATGGCGATGATCTTCCGTTTGCCGCTGCAGGGGGACCATGGGCTGGGCATAGAGCACCAGGCGGTCCGCTTCCACGGCCCGGGATACCCGTTGCACCCACTGCATTTCCCCCTGATGGCGCGCCACCACGTGATCATCGGGACGATAGACCTGGATGCGGTTGCGCCCCTGATCCTTGGCCACGTAACAGGCGGAGTCGGCGGCACTGAGTAATTCGGTAACGCTTCCACTCTCCCGATGAATGGGTACCAGACCGATACTCACTCCCACATCAAAAGTGCGTTCCTGCCAGACAAAACGGAATTCACGCACGGTTTTCCGCAAGCTGTCCGCCACGCTCTCCGCATGTTCCAAACCGCAGTTTCGCAGTAATACGCCGAATTCATCGCCCCC
>CBDUNQ010000067.1:0-8629 GCA_965368625.1 uncultured Gammaproteobacteria bacterium | reverse complement strand
AAGAAGCCTGATAATGGGCAAAAGGAGTGTTTATGTCAAAGCGAAGAAGATACAGCCAGGAGTTCAAGCGGGGTGCCGTTGAGCAGTGTCATCAGCCAGGTATCAGCTGTGCCCAGGTGGCCAGGGAACTGGGTATTGGCGCCAATTTGCTTACGCGGTGGAAGCGTGAGTTCGAAGCGGCAGGCGACCGAGCATTTGGTGGCACCGGAAGTCCCAGGGATGAGGAAGTGGCCCGCCACAAGCGCGAGCTGGCGCGTGAAAAGAAGGAACGGGATTTTTTACGAGAAGCGGCAACGTTCTTCGCAAAAGAGTCGTCCTGAGATATCGGGCGATACAACGTTGCCGCGATGAGTTTCCCATTCGCATGATGTGCCGGCTTCTGAAGGTCTCACCCGGCGGCTTTTACGATTGGGTAGAACGCACACCCAGTGCCCGGCAGCTGGACAATGAACGCCTGCTGAAGCGGATTCGAGCGATCCATGAGGATAGCGGCGGCATCATCGGTGCGCCGCGCATGCACGAAGATCTGACCGAGGAAGGCGAGACGGCCAGTAAGAACCGCGTTGCTCGCCTGATGTCTGTCAATGGTCTGCAGGGCTGGCCACGCAAGAAGAAGCGCGGTATGCGCGGAAAACCGGGGTTGCCACCTGCCGGGGTTCAGAACCTGCTGGAGCGCGACTTTCTGGCACTGGAACCCGAGTCCAAGTGGGTCACGGATATTACCGAGCTGAAGACCGATGAAGGCAAGTTGTATTTATGCGTGGTCATCGATCTGTTCAGCAAGCTGGTGATCGGCTGGTCAATGCATCATCGCCAGGATCGTCAGATGGTGATCCGGGCCGTCGAGATGGCGGCCTGGCAACGCCAGGGTGACTGGTCAGTGATCTTGCATTCCGACCGGGGCAGCCAGTTTCGCAGCAGCGATTACCAGCGTTTCCTGAGGCGGAACACACTCATCTGTTCGATGAGTGCCGTGGGTCACTGTGGCGACAACGCAGCCTGTGAAGGTTTTTTCGGCATGCTCAAGCGGGAACAAACCAACCACCGCCGTTACCGTACCCGAGACGAGGCCAGGGCAGATGTGTTTCATTACATCGAACGGTTCCACAATCCGAGAATGCGGCGTAGAGTGGCCAGGCAGGATCAGAAGTTTTCAGCCGTTTTTAAACCGTCCGTGAAAACGGGGTAGAACCCGTCGTAGCGGTCACCCGGATTCAAACATTGTGCAGTGATCAGGCAACGCTGGAATTGGATGAATCCAGGATGGCGGGTTCAATGGTTCTTCGGGGGGTGTGCTGTTCTGCAGTTGGTCACTCTGGTGTGTAAGCATTCAACAGCCTGTGGAAGGAGGGTGTAGCGCTGTGCATCGGAAAATAAAAAAAGGGGGGGGCGACATCAGCCGCTCCCCCCCCCTTTTTTACCTTTACCTAGGGATTGAAACTGGGATTGTTTGCAATCACCGGTAAGGCGTCATTCCAGTTATAGGAATTGAAATAATCGGACTTGGGTAAGCGTACCCAGAAGATATACTTCACCTTCAGGCGGTCGCGTCCGAAGCGGAACAATTCACCCATGGTCCAGTACTTGGTGGGATACGAAGTATCGGCATGGGGGTGTGCATAGCAAATTGGTTCCACTTGCCCGAATAATGGCATCTTATCTGCGAAATCATAATAGAAGGGATAGGTATGCCGCACCAGGGCTTCATCATCGGGCATGATATCGGGCCCACCCATGACCACGCCGTGGGGGATAAGGGCGGTGGCTACGTCAGCAATATAACCCTGCCGGCGTGGGAAGAAGTTCATGAACCAGAAGACCCGGGAATTGGGCATGTTGTTGGCTGCGGTTTTCAGGATGTCGATGAGAGCATCCCGGTATTTTTCCGGCGTGTAGCCGGTAGCGTCCAGGATCGTACCCGCAAAGCCCGGAGCTGTTTCCTGGGTAGCCATGCCTTCAAAGCTGGGATGAGAATCGAAACGCTGACCCAAGGCTGTAACCAGGGCCTTCATGCGGGTTACCACAAAGGGGTTCCAACGTACCGCAGTATACCCACCAGCCCGATTGGCACGGGTATAGGTAGTGCCTTGTAAATAGGCGGGTGTAGGCTTTTCAGAGGTGAAGGTCTTGTCTTCAATGAGCACAATGAGCTGCATTCCCTGGCTGGCAGCGAAATTCAGATCCGATGCGACTTCAGAGAAATCATAATTGCCCTGAGTAGGCTCCAGTTGCCGCCAGGTGTAGCGCTTCTTGAAGCCGACCACGCCGGGCTTGATGGAGTTGGCCATTACCGACTGGCTGGCATTCTTGCGTAGCAGAGAAATGTAATGCCCGGTATTGAATTTTCTTCCCGTGGTGGGTGGGGGAGCAGTGCTGCAGGCACCGTTGCCGGTAAGGTCCACAGGAGTGGTTCTGGCGACCTTGTTAACACCCAGGCGCACGGTAACCTGAGCGCCACTGGTGCTGCGCAGGCAGATGCCGGCGCTACCGGCCAGGGTGAAGTCCACACCATCGTAACTGCTGGGCCAGACCTTCAACTCGGTTTTCAGGGTATCGGGTTGTGTGAGTACAACGGTATCCTTGGTTTCAATGGATTTGCGGCTGAAGGAGGAAAATGCCTGGGTGGCTTGAAACACGCCCTTGAATTCCTGGGGGCTGCTCGTGCCGGAAAGCAGGCGGGCCTTGAAGTTGCCACTGCTGGTACGCCATACCAAAAGCCCCGTATCCGTTGCTGGATTATAAGAGGGTGTACCATCAATGGTTGCCGCCAGAGATACTGGAGAGCAGATACATGCCGCTGCCAGTATTAGATTTCGAATCAGTCTGATAGGTTTCACTACTTCATTACTCCCAAGGTTTGCATATACGATTCGAACTCACTCCTCGCATGAGTGAGTACACGTACCCCAATTTGCTCAGTCCAATGCTATTTTTTTCCACGATGGGATCATCTTCCCTTACGTTCACCTGTGCTCTCGCAGAGCGCCGCGGAATCGTTGCGTATACTGCAACTTGCTGTAATGGGATCCTGGGTATGCGTTGCTGGCCTTCTCCTGAACGGCGACAGAGGGGCAGCGACCCACGATCATCGGTAGAACCTATCAGCAGGAACTGTGCCAGTTTTTCACACAACAAAGATTTCAAGTGCAGTAAAAAATATTAATCGGAATTACAGGGGGTTGTGGCCCTACATGGAAAAGTCATCAGGGCTAGCTGAATAAGCTATTGGTGCATGAATACAACTGGCAGTGCAGTTATGTCCCCATTTGGGGACACTTTTCCTTCAATCTGGAGAAATAATCAGTTCTTATTCGGTTCTCTATATTTGTGCTCCCCTGAAACTCGTGGGAAGGGCCCAAAAAGGGACAAGTTTCCCGCTATTTTGATCATTCTCGGAAAATGAAAAGGTCGATTGCCAGAAAAAAAAAGACTTGACTGTCTGCAATCAGAGACAGTGCGGACGGCGAGGCTGGCGAAGCCTGAGGACACGGGATCTAGTGAGGATCTCTGTGTATGCGTCTGTTATAAGGTATTGAAAAAAATATTAAAATTATATCCCGGACCAGGGCCATATCCTTCCGGTAGTTAGCCGATCTTTTGAATACCTTACCTTACGTTTCGGCAGGGACCGCCCTGCATCCTGCCTTGGGTGGGTCGGGAACATGGGGGTGAATGTTCCCCTGACCACAGGTGTTTCTTGGGGGGGTACATGCCAGGAATTTCTACTGCCGGGATAAGTAGTGAAAAGGGGATCAGGGGTCCACACCGGGGTAATCAAGGATGCTGGCGCGCAGATACACCAGGGTGCCTGTGTCGGTCCAGGATTCACCGTGAGGGATATCCCTGGATACACCATGAAAATCACCTGCTTTCAGGTGTAAGCCCTCAAAGCTGAATTCACCTTCCAGTACCAGGCACTCTTCGTAGCCATGGTGTTCATGGGCCGGCAGGCGGGTGCCTGCCCGGGCGCGAAGCAAAAAGGATTTACTGCCGGCTATTTCATCGTATACCAGCATTTTATAATCGAGTCCGGGAAACAGGGTCCGCCAACCTTGTTCGCCACCGCGTATGGTTCGTGCACCATTTCGTTCCGAACCCCTGCTGAAGACATGGGTAAGGATACGGTCACGAAGTGCGGCCGGTGGTTTGATGGGATCCACGGCTTCCAGCATGGATTCCAGCAAACGAGCATCCATCGGATCCTTATCCGGGTTTTTCATGGGTTCTCTCCTGCTACTGCGGTACCGTTACCTATGCCGTTACGGAGTTTGAGTAAGGCATTGCGAAGTTTGGATTTTACGCTTCCCAGTGGTTTTCCGGTGTAGTGGGCTATTTCCTGATGACTGAAACCACGGAAGAAGGACAGGCTGATGAGCGTGCGTTCGGTTTCTTCCAGCGTGGCCAGTAAGTTGTATATCTGGCTGTGGGTGTCAAAGGCCAGAAGACAATCCAGTGGGCTTTGTGTCGTGCTTTCCAGCAGGTGACTGTGGGCTTCGAGATCTTCCTGGCTTGGTTGCTGGCGGCGCAAGGTATCCAATGCCCGACTGCGGCACATCATCATCAGCCAGCCCAGAGGGCTACCCTTGTTCGGGTTGAAGCGATGGGCTTGCTGCCATGCCTGGAGATAAAGGTCAGCAAGTACTTCTTCTGCAGAGGCTGGATTTTGCGTGATCCGCAGTGCCAGGGAATAGGCTTTTGCAGCCGTTGCATCGTAGAGCTCCGCCAGTGCGGATTCATCCTTTTCCAGCATTCTGCGAAGCAATTCCTCCAAGGCGTGCTGCGACTCCTTTTTCGGAGTAGTGCCACAGGGGATGTTCCGTTTAGACGATTCTCTGATTTCCTTATTCATGGCTTGAGTATAGAGGGTGAAGTCTTGGTTTGACACCTTGCGCCATGGCCCGGATACCAGTGAAAAGGAATGGTATCCAATGTGGCGGGTGGGTCTTTTCCCCTGCGGATTTTCTTCCATGGTCGGCATTGGGATTCCCTCCTGCCAATAGTCCCGAATTTGCGCAGCCCGAATACAGCAAGCCGCCCGATGAGGCGATAAGCGCTTGGTTCTTCCTATCAGTACGCAGGAAATGAAGAACCGGATGTTTTGGCGAAATGATCCAGGAAGGCTGAATCTGCGTATAGGCAGTGGAGTCATATCACTGCAAGGAGATCTTCATGAACAGACAGCCGTTTTTCCTGATGCTTTTATTTTCCCTGGGAAGCTTGCCGGTTTCCACAATCCTGGCCTCAAGCCACCGTGAAGCCCCACTGATTACCGAAATGCCGAAGGTGGATGGAACGGATTTTTATATGTTTTCCAGTTATGAGCCAGGCAGGTCAGGTTACATTACTCTAATCGCTAATTATCAGCCTTTACAGGATGCCTATGGAGGTCCGAATTATTTCAGCATGGATCCTGATGCGTTGTATGAGATTCAGATTGATAATAATGGCGATGCCATTGAAGATCTCAGCTTTCAATTCCGTTTTTCACAACGCTTGCGCAATCAGCAATTGCAGATCGGCGATAGAAAAGTGGCTACCCCATTGATCAATGTGGGTCCGCCTCGGCAGGGATTGTCCGCAGGCCTTAATCTGGTGGAAAAATATACAGTAACGCTATTGCGTGGAGATCATCGCACGGGAACGCGCAGGCCACTGGTGAATTCACAAACCGGAAGCGCGGTATTCGAAAAGCCGGTGGATAATATCGGGGAAAAAACCATTGCGGATTATGCATCCTATGCCCAGCGTCATCAGTATGAAGTGAATATTCCCGGTTGTGCGAAAACCGGCCGTTTGTTTGTGGGTCAGCGTAAAGACCCCTTTGCCGTGAATCTCGGGGAAATTTTTGATTTGATCAACACGGATCCCCTGGCAGCTGTGAATGCGGAATCCAATACCATTGATGATAAGAATGTCAGTTCCCTGATTCTTGAAGTAGCCACAGAATGCCTTACCGTCGGTGAACCGGTGATTGGCGCCTGGACCACAGCAAGTTTACGAAGAAGCAGGGTGTTACGGTATTTTCCCGGTTTTACCAATGACACCCGGGAAAGTGGCAATTGGGTACAGGTATCCCGCTTGGGTATGCCACTGGTGAATGAACTGGTCATTGGTTTGAAGGATAAAAATCTTTTTAATGTCAGCCGGCCGGAAACGGATGCAAATCGGTTTTCCGACTATGTAACGCATCCAACGCTGCCAGCCCTGATTGAAATATTGTTTCCTTCGGCACCGGCTCCTACACGTTTCCCACGCCAGGATCTGATCGCCACTTTCCTCACCGGTATTGCCGGAATCAATCAGCCGCGGCGGGTGCATGCATCTGAAATGCTGCGTTTGAATACTGCCACGGAAGCCACTGTTATGGGCAGTCAACATGCATTGGGTGTTTTGGGCGGTGATGCTGCCGGTTTCCCCAATGGTCGTCGTCCTGGAGATGATGTGGTGGATATCACGTTGCGGGTAGCCATGGGCGTGTTGTGTAGTTTGAACGATGCCGATCGATTCGGGTGTTCGCCTGATGATGCCCCTGCTGGTGCCTTGCCATTTACCGATGGTGTTGCCATAGATGACAGGGATTTCGATGGCCGGTTTCCCTATCTGTTGAATCCTGTTTCAGGTTCTCCCGCACCCTGACGTACATGTGGTGACGGCATAGGTGATCCGGACCATGATTGATGTACCGCCACAGGTGGCAGTTCCAGTGCCTGTGGCGGATAGTTTGGAGATTATTTCATGACTACAGATACAGGCAAGCAAAGGGAACGATGGATACAGACAATATTTTGTGTGCTGATTGTTTTTTGGGAGGGCGTGGCCGTTATCAATGCCAATGCTGGTGTATTTCATGATGATGACCGGCATGATCATAAGCCACTTGTGCAAACCCAGCCCTGGTCCTTGGGAGTTTCAGGCGAAATTCCGGATGAAATCTCCCTGAAAAATGTGCTTGATCAGGTGAAGAATGACTTGCATGAAGCCAATGAAACCGGTAGTTCTGAACTGATTCGAAAAGCCGAACGCCGATTGTGGGCAGCAGGTGTGCTGAAGAAAAATGCGCCCGCATCACTACGGATCCTGCTTGCCTATGTATATCTCGCCGATCATGACTTTCTAGGGGCGCTGGGTATTTTTGATAAAGTGTTGGAAGCAAGGCCTAATCATGTGCAAGCCTTGTTTTCAAGGGCGGTGATCCGCATGATGCAGGGAAATTTATCCTTGGCGGGCCAGGATTGTGCTCAATTGTATCTTGCAGGTGCTGAAATCCAGTCGCAGCTTTGCAAGCTGGATGTGGAAAGCCGTCAGGGTAAGCTGGCACTTTCCTATGCGCGACTGCAACAATTCGAAGATGGAAGTTCATTGACCGTACAGGGCTTGCGTCAATGGTATCTGGAACTGTTGGCCCATATGGCCTGGCGCCTGGGTAAGGAAGAGACGGCGGAAAATCACTTTCAATCCGCCATGGCACTTTCCAATGAAAACCATCATTTGTTGGCGTCCTATGGTGACTTTCTTTTATCACGCGGAAAAGCGCAAGCGGTGCTGGACCTGCTTGCGGGGCATGCAGATACTGACGCGCTGCTGCTTCTACAGGCATTGGCCCATCAGCAACTGAAACATCCGCAGGCATATTCCCAGGCCAGGAATCTTGCCTTGCGCTTCAGGCAGCAGGCTGAGCATGGTGACAATATCCATTTACGAGAGTTGGCACGTTTTCATCTGGATTTGCAGGGAGATGAGCGTAAGGCGCTTGTGTTGGCCCTGGAAAACTGGGAGCGGCAAAAAGAGCCGCAAGATGCGCTTTTGGTATTGCGTGCAGCCGCCCAGTCAGGGCAGCCCAGGGCGGCACGGGGCGTGTTGACCTGGCTCGACGCTACTCGACTGGAGGATGCACGTATTGAAGCGCTGCGGGCTCGTTATTTTCACTCGTCATAGTGTGTATTGGCGATTACTCAGGGTGTGGCATCATAAATCAAACGGGCAGAATACTGGGCGCAGCCACCAGCCGGTTCCTGAAAAAGCAGATGCCACTGGCCGCTTGCCAGGGCCCCATTATGATAGCCGCTATTGTATTCATAGTATTTATGAGTAGCTGTAGTCACATTGAATCCAAAAATGGTGAGTGGCATGCTGCTGTCCACCGGGCTGAAGAGCTGCCAGTATCCCGGGTCATCAATCGTAGTTGATCCACCGACGCGAATATTGATGTTGTTGATGGTGTAGGGGTTGATAGTGTTGATATTGAAAAACTTTTCACAATATCCGGCACCATTGGAGGTCAAATTGTTGAGTTTGATTTTATAATCTGTCGCCTTTGCACCAGCGGAATACAGGCTGATTCCCAGTAGCGTGATCAGTAACAGCAGCTGAAAACGGATATAGATATTCATTGGTTTTCTCCCCGTGGATAATCATTCCAGGCCTGGAAACCGCAGTGACCCATGGGTCGAATCTGTATTTCTTATCAGGCTTTGGAATCAGGATACTGTTGTGCGTACATGGAGGCAGTAAAGGATTACTTCATGGGTATGTGACATTTATTACAATTTTTTCCACGAAGTGATTTGATAATGAGTAACCGATACCGGCGATATCGATTGTTTTTCAAGCTGATCTGCCGCGATTCACT
>CBDUNQ010000066.1:0-8759 GCA_965368625.1 uncultured Gammaproteobacteria bacterium | reverse complement strand
CCAAGCACTGGATGTAAAGTCTCTTATCTTCGATCGTCCACGGGAACGGCTGGACCGAAAATCAAAACAGTTCAAGACCGGTGCGCTGATTCTCTCGGTATTGATTCTCATTGCGGCCGCCATCGCCCTGTCATCCCGTCTGAAACTGAAGATCACTCGGGAGCGCATGACCCGGGCCCTGCGCAAAAATGAAAAAATGCTCAGTGCGATTTTTGATCAGACCTTTCAGTTCATACAGTTGCTGAGTCCTGCGGGTAAGGTCATAAAGTTCAATTCGGCAGCGCTTTCCTTTGCCGAAGTGAAAGAATCGGATGTAGTGGGAGAGTATTGCTGGAATACGCCCTGGTGGAATGTATCCGCAGAGGTGGAAGGCCAGTTGAAGCGGGCGGTGGAACATGTGGCGGGAGGTCAGTTTTTGCGATTTGAAACGCCATTGTTTCTATTCAAGGGCGAACTTCATTGTATCGATATTTCCCTGAAACCGGTGTTGGATGAAACGGGCAAGACCTCGCTGATCATTCTTGAAGGACGTGATATCACTGCGCGTAAACTGGCCGAGGAAAAGGTGGAGGATCATATCCACTACCTGAAAACCCTGGATGCAATCAATGCTTTGTTTGTACGGGCAAGAAATCTCGAGGATCTGCAGCAAGGTTTGCTACAGGAATTGCTTTCCATTTTTCATTGTGATCGTGCCTGGCTGTTGCCGCCACCCATGGCGCAGAGTGAAGATTGGTCAGCGCCTGTGGAATGCATTCGCGAAGGGTTTTCTCCCGCCTTTCCCAGGGGAACCCGCTTTGTGCACACGCCGGCCAGCCAGGCGTGTTTTACGGAAATATTTTCCAGGCATCATCCATTGGTGCTATGGTCTGAAGAGGGTGTGTCACTCCCCGATGAGCTTCGCGTGGATGTGCAGTCGGGCTTGCTGCATGCTTTGCAGCCACGCCACCATGGCCAGTGGCTGCTGTTGATTCTGCATTGCAGCAAGCCTCATGAATATACTGATACCGAGAAAGAATTACTGCGTGCCATCAGTTTGCAGGTATCGGATTTTTTCACGAATTTGATGCTGCTTCAGGATCTGGTCAAAAGCGAGGTGAAATACCGTACACTGGTGGATCATCTTCCGCAACGGATCTTCATCAAGGATCGCGATTCTGTATACGTATCGTGTAACGACAACTATGCTCTGGATCTCGGTATAGATAGTGAAGAAATCGTTGGGAAAACCGATTATGACCTATTTCCCTCCAATGTAGCCGACCGCCAAAAGGCCGATGACCGGCGTATCCTGCAGACGGGTGATACGGAAGAATTCGAAGAGCCTTATCTTCTCAATAATCAGGAACGCTGGATACAGATGGTGAAAACGCCGGTCACCAATGAGCAGGGTGAAATCAATGGTGTGCTCGGGATTTTCTGGGATATCACAACGCAGAAAAAGAACCTCGATGAATTGAAAAAGCACAGGGAACACCTGGAAGCATTGGTGGCTGCCCGCACACAGGAGCTGACCAATGTAAACAAAGAACTGGAAGCCTTTACCTATGCGGTTTCCCATGACTTACGGGCGCCATTACGAGGCATTGATGGGTTCAGTCTTGCCCTGGAAGAAAGCTTTGCCGAGCAGTTGGGTGATAAAGGCAGGGATTATCTGCGAAGGGTGCGGGATGCGGTCTCACGCATGTCCCGATTGATCGATGACTTGCTTTCCCTGTCCCAGGTGGGACGCTCGGAGCTGAAGTCCCGCACGGTGGACCTCAGCCATATGGCGCAGGAGGTGATATCCAGGCTGGAGAGCAATGAGCCACAGCGCGAAGCCACTGTACATATACAAACGGGCCTGAAAACCTTTGGGGATACCGGTTTAATGTTGATTGTAATGGAAAACCTGTTGAGTAATGCCTGGAAATACACACTGAAGACCGATCATCCCGTTATTGAGGTCGGGGCACTGACAGAAGGGCGGGAAACGGTGTTTTATGTGCGTGACAATGGCGCCGGCTTCAACATGCGGTATGTGGAAAATCTGTTTACGGCATTCCGTCGTCTACACAAGGATGATCAGTTTCCCGGTACCGGTATCGGCCTGGCAACAGTACAACGGATCATTCACCGCCATGGCGGAAGGATCTGGGCAGAATCCTCTCCGGGGGAAGGGGCCACCTTTTATTTCAGTTTGCCATCCACGGTGACGGAACAACACACCCAAAGGGTTGTGTAGCTGTAAGAAAATGCTTACAGAAATTACTGTTAATTTCCTATAAATCAATAACCTTAAAAAAATTATTCTTACTTCACTTGACATGACTTCACTGGAAAGTCTGCCATTGTTTTCCATGGGTTGAATAAATAGTTATTTATTTCAGTAAGATGAAACATATTACCCGGTATTTCATCTAACAATAACAGGTTTGAAACTGGGAGGTTTCAATGGGGGGTTCGCAAAACACAGGGGCTGACACACCGCATGCAACGCATCACATTCCCCGCTTGCCGCATTGGGGAGTGTTTACGGAAAACGCAACCAGAAACCAACAGATTCAACAGCAGTTTCGTGCAATTTCCCTGCATCTTCATGCACAACCCCGTGCCTTGCGGCGCCAGTTGACTCGGGCCGCCCGATTGCGATTAAAAGAAGTTGCCATGATGCTGGCACTGGGAGTCAGTCTCCCGGCGCAGGCGGCGATGATGTATGTCACCACCGATATACCGGATGTAAATGCAGGCGATGGTTTCTGCTCCCTGAGTGAAGCCATACACAATGCCAATAATGATGCGCACACCTATGGCGATTGTCCGGCCGGAGTGGATATGGATCATATCTACCTGCCTACTGACAGTATGCAGGTCTTTACCGCGGCGGCCATTGGATTTCCGGGGCAGGCCTTACCCAGTATCACTTCACAGCTGCAGATTCTGGCTAGAAACAGTACCCTCAAGGTGGCTTCCGGGGTGGCGATTGATACCATTTTCAATGTCACAGGGGGTGAGGCCTTTTCCTTGACTGCAGCCACCATTACCGGGGAGGCCGATTCCGGTACTGCCACCAACCAGCCACTGATTCGAAATGCGGAAACCCTGTTTCTTGATGATGTACGCATCCTTCTGACGCCCGGCAATGCCGGCCTGGAAACATCGCCCGGTTCCTTCACATGGCTGACCGGGGTCAGCATGGAGTCCGGCCCCGGTCTCGGTTATTTCACTGGAGCCGGTGACGCCATTCGCAATGCCGGTCGAATAATTCTGGATAATTCCCATATCCGGAATCTGTACACCTATGACGCCAATGCCCGTGCGGTGGTGATTAATGAAGGCTCGCTGGAGGTGGATAATGCCTCCATTACCGGCTGTACCGGCGGGAGTGCCTTTAACGGGATCGATAACGCCGGTCTGATTCGCGGTAGCGGTCTTACCCTGTCCAATCCGGGTGGTTATGGCAGCAATTCCGGATTATACAACCGGGAAACCGGAGAATTGATACTCCAGGACAGTGTGATCTCCGGTAATGGTGGTAACAAATACAATGGCAGTGGTGGTTTGACCAATCTGGGTACCGCTCACTTGACCCGGGTGCAATTGGATAACAATTTCGGCGGCGTTTCCAATCACGGTGACATGGAATTACATGACAGCAGTGTTTCCGGAAACGATGGTTACTGGAGTGGCGGCTTGTTCAATTCAGGAACACTGTTGCTCAGTGGGGTAACCCTGGCAGGGAACAGTGGCCTTTTTGATGCGGGTTTCTTCAACCTGGATGCGGCAGCCAACGCCCGTATCATCAACAGCACCCTGGTCAGTAATTCCGGTGTCTATGATGGCAGCGGTATATTCAATCATGGCACCTTATCCGTAACCGCATCCACTATCAGTGCCAATTACAGCTATGGGGGAATATCCGGAGTGAGTAACAGTGGGTCACTTTCGTTGACTCACACGCTGGTGACGGGTGGAGACATCATCAGCAATACGGGTACGGTATCGGGGAGTGAATACAATTTCTTTGGTGACAGCAGCCAGACCACGGCGGAGTTATTCAGTGGATTCACGCCGGGTGTGATGGATATTACGGCGAGTTCAGACGGTATGCTGCCCACGGCCCTGGCCGACATTATCGAATTGGAAGCCACCTCCTATGGGGATGTGATTCCGCGACTGGCGGACAATGGCGGTCCGACCATGACCGTGGCCCTGGCCTCGGGCAGTCCGGCCATGGATGCGGGTGCCGCGCTGTGCGAAGACACGGACCAGCGGGGAATCCCCCGTCCACAGGGTGGTGCCTGTGATATTGGGGCGGTGGAGATTCAGGCCACGGTAGCGGCCAGTTGCAGTAGTTATACGGACTATGAAGCCCGGGGCTGTACCGGGATTTACCGCATTCGCAACCTGGCGGATCTGGCGGCCTACAAGGCCAGTAACTATGGTTTGGGCAGTGATGGTAAGTACCGTTATGTGCGGGTGGTGAACAGTCTGGGGGATGGAAGCCAGCCCCTGGAGATTCATTCGCCGTGCAAGATCACCGTGGCGGGTCCGGTGACCTTACGAGGCAGCCAGGTGACCGTGGATGGCAAGCGAGGGGTATTGATGAACTGGGGCTCAAAGATTGAGACCGATGGTTCGGCTTGTCTGCTGACGGAAAAGAACAGTGTGGAACTGAAAGGGGGTCATCGGGTGGGTGCCGGTGCTCTGACCCTGCAGTCGCAGCGTTTGTCGCGCATAGGTCCCTGGTCCCAGGTGACGGTAGCGGGTCCGGTGCGCCTGGCCTCCCTGGGAACGGGAACCGAAGCCAAGGTGGAGATTCGCAATGACAGTCAGGTGGTGGCGGATTCTCTGGATCTGGTGGCCGCCTACCAGGCAGCCATTGGTGGCCGGGTAGGGATTACCACGGCGGGGGATACCCGGGTGGAAGTGGGCGACGTGGCCGATAGCCATGCGGTATTGCGTTATCAGAGTGTGCTGCAGACGGGCGGTGATTTGCACTTCAACAGTGGTGGAGTCAGTCGGCTGGCAGCGGAGACCGAGGTATCGGTAGGGGGTACCCTGGAAATGAATGCAGGTACTGCGGGGCAGTGCCGGGTGGCCGGCAGCGCGAGTATCCTGGCCAGCGACACCACCGGGAATTGTGCACGCCGGTTACCCTGACGTATCGCAGAGCGCGCATTTTTCCTCCGGATATCGGCGCCAAACTGGCTCCGATTCTATGTTTCTGAAGGGCTTTTCCAGTAAAAAATAATTTCGGTTTCAACTGGTAATTTTTTTTGTATTCGTTACACTGGCAGTGATGAAACAGACAAGAATATAAGAACAAGCGGGTTTCTGGTAAGGGCCATGATCCATGGCGGGATCGATGTCAGAAGAACTGGAGTTGAACTTTTCCACAGTTGCAGGGGAATCCGTACACTTTGTTTTTAGCCTGCAATGGAATTGTGCCTGTCCATCTCACCATCTTGCCTGCCTGTCGTAGGATCTGACCTCACAATTGTCATTACAATAGAAACCAGGGAGGTTTCCATGGGGATCACACAAGATCGTGCACATGCTGCATTGCAGCATGTCAAATTCGTACGGCCTGGGTTAGCGGGGCACTCCATGGGAAGGCAGGGTTCAGGCAAGCCTTCTCACACTTCCACAACCCTTTCCGAAACGCGCATCAACCGCATTCTGCAGGCATTGCACGCGTTACCACGCCCATTTCGCCGCCGCCTGCAACGCACCACGCGGCAGACATTGAGCGACATCGCCCTGATGCTGGTGATGGGTGTCAGTCTACCCGCCGGCGCCGCCAATCTGCTGGTGGATGCCGCCTCGCCAGGAATTGATGGCACAGATGGGGCTTGCTCCCTCAGTGAAGCGATTATCAATGCCAATCTTGACAGCCTGGTACACGGGGATTGCCTCGCCGGCGCGGGAAAGGACATTCTGCAATTAGCGGCTGGTAGCACATTGATTTTTACCGCACCAGCGAGCAGTTATCCCGGACAGCTGTTACCAACCATTGACTCTCCTATGGTGATTCAGGGTAACGCATCCACACTACGAATTGCCACCGGTGTTGCCGCAGATACGGTGATTGCCGTGAGTGATGTGGGCGACCTGGAGCTTCAGGATGCGGTGATTACCGGAGCCTCCGGTTCCGGCACGGGAACCATTCAACCCAGAGTGAAGAATGCCGGAAAACTGCAATTACAGAATGTAGCTATTTTACTGAATCCCAATACCACCGGATTATTGAACCTGCCCACCGGGGATGTGCAGGCAAATGAATTCACGGTGGATGCAGGACCGGACATGGGGTCTGGGGGTACCAGTTATGGTTCCGGCATTCATAATCAAGGCACCATGATGTTGCAGGACAGCCGTATTCAGAATCTCTACTCCTATAACTACAGTGTCTTGCCCGGAACTTCGGCGGTGTTATTGAATGAAGGCAACCTGGATCTCAAACGCGTGTCCATACGCGGAAATTCCGGCTTCAGTAGTGGCAGCTTCAATGGCATCGATAATGCCGGTGAATTGCGCGGAGAGCGGCTTCACGTTTCCAACTATGGGAGCTATGGCATTGATTCAGGAGTCAATAATCAGGAGAACGGAAATCTGGTACTTCAGGATAGCGTAATTTCCGGCAATGGTGGCAATAAATACAATGGTCGTGGTGGTTTGTTCAACCAGGGAACCGCATCCCTGTTGCGTGTACAGGTAGATCATAATTTCGGTGGTCTTTCCAATAGCGGCGATATGGAAATCGTGGACAGTAGCGTGTCCGGTAACGATGGATACTGGAGTGGTGGCTTATTCAATACCGGTAAACTGGTGCTTAGTGGTGTAACGGTAGCTTACAACTTCGGATTTTATGGTGGCGGCTTTTTCAACAATACAAGCCGATATGGCGATGTGGGTGACGCTCAAGTGCGCAATAGCACTTTTGTAGGCAATGGTGCCGCTTACTATAGTAGCGGCGTGGTAAATGAGGGAACGCTCACCATGAGTGGTAGTTCGGTGATGGGAAGCTATAGTTACGATGCTCCCGCAGGGATCACCAATGCCGGCAGCTTATCCCTGACCCACACGCTGGTGACGGGTGGAGACATCGTCAGCAATACGGGTACGGTATCGGGGAGTGAATACAATTTCTTTGGTGACAGCAGCCAGACCACGGCGGAGTTATTCAGTGGATTCACGCCGGGTGTGATGGATATTACGGCGAGTTCAGACGGTATGCTGCCCACGGCCCTGGCCGACATTATCGAATTGGAAGCCACCTCCTATGGGGATGTGATTCCGCGACTGGCGGACAATGGCGGTCCGACCATGACCGTGGCCCTGGCCTCGGGCAGTCCGGCCATGGATGCGGGTGCCGCGCTGTGCGAAGACACGGACCAGCGGGGAATCCCCCGTCCACAGGGTGGTGCCTGTGATATTGGGGCGGTGGAGATTCAGGCCACGGTAGCGGCCAGTTGCAGTAGTTATACGGACTATGAAGCCCGGGGCTGTACCGGGATTTACCGCATTCGCAACCTGGCGGATCTGGCGGCCTACAAGGCCAGTAACTATGGTTTGGGCAGTGATGGTAAGTACCGTTATGTGCGGGTGGTGAACAGTCTGGGGGATGGAAGCCAGCCCCTGGAGATTCATTCGCCGTGCAAGATCACCGTGGCGGGTCCGGTGACCTTACGAGGCAGCCAGGTGACCGTGGATGGCAAGCGAGGGGTATTGATGAACTGGGGCTCAAAGATTGAGACCGATGGTTCGGCTTGTCTGCTGACGGAAAAGAACAGTGTGGAACTGAAAGGGGGTCATCGGGTGGGTGCCGGTGCTCTGACCCTGCAGTCGCAGCGTTTGTCGCGCATAGGTCCCTGGTCCCAGGTGACGGTAGCGGGTCCGGTGCGCCTGGCCTCCCTGGGAACGGGAACCGAAGCCAAGGTGGAGATTCGCAATGACAGTCAGGTGGTGGCGGATTCTCTGGATCTGGTGGCCGCCTACCAGGCAGCCATTGGTGGCCGGGTAGGGATTACCACGGCGGGGGATACCCGGGTGGAAGTGGGCGACGTGGCCGATAGCCATGCGGTATTGCGTTATCAGAGTGTGCTGCAGACGGGCGGTGATTTGCACTTCAACAGTGGTGGAGTCAGTCGGCTGGCAGCGGAGACCGAGGTATCGGTAGGGGGTACCCTGGAAATGAATGCAGGTACTGCGGGGCAGTGCCGGGTGGCCGGCAGCGCGAGTATCCTGGCCAGCGACACCACCGGGAATTGTGCTTCAGTACTGCCCTAACGCGGTAGCTGTGTCATACGAGGTGGCAGGATAACTTGCCTCCTGAGCCCACGGGAATGAATTGCCCGTGGGCTACTTCCTGCCAAGGCTTATAAAAAGGATACTTTTCCCTGCACCTGTGTGGGCACCCACTGGAAAGGTGGTGGAAAAGCCTCATCATTCGCCATGTCAGGCGCTGAATAACTTCTTGCGGGCACCTCTCTACTGGTTTTCTTCCAGTGTCTTTCAGGCAAACCGGCTTTTCCCCAGCGGTTGGAAGCCCATTCCGGCAAATTCGCAAAACCATTGACCGGGATCCATTGTGTAGTTTCCCTCAACTATGTGAGTATGATACCCATGCAGGCTGGCAGGAAATGGCTGGTTCCGGTACGGGCTAAGTACGTATCCACTTACGCCATCTGAGGTGGTGACGCAGTATGGAAGACTTACTTTCACGTCATTGGCATCATTTGCCACGGAAAGAAATTGAAACACTATTGGAATCCGAT
>CBDUNQ010000065.1:0-8803 GCA_965368625.1 uncultured Gammaproteobacteria bacterium | reverse complement strand
GCCACTGGCTTCCTGATCCAGGGCCTGGGTTGCACACAAAATAAAGGGAGCCATGGCTCCCTTTATTGTTTTCAATCAGGCTGACTCGCCCGTCTTTATGTTGTACCGCTCAATCCGTTACACACTTCTCGATCCATTTTTCCCGCCACACGGCCTGGGCAAAGGCATCCTCTTCTTCATTTTCCATGGATTCCCTGATTTGGGCACAGGAGAGACCTGAAACAGGCAGAGAATCACCATCGGCGGCCACTTGAAGGGGCTGTTGCGTTTCCCTGGCCAGTTGTTGCTCATTTTTTATCAAGGTGTGCTCATTGCATTCCATGGGCACGGTAATGGTGGCCGGATAATCATAGGCCGCACCGGTACCCACATCTATGCCCGCGCCAATTACACCACCGATGAGAATATTGCCGAACGCCATACCTTTGGTGGAAGATTTTTCCGAACCCAACCCATCGGCGTTATAACCTTCCTTGCTGCATACCACTGCAAGATCGCTATAGGCGCGATGCACGGTTACCGAGCCAGGTGTACTCGATACATACCAGATGCCCTTGTCATTGCTGAGTTTACAGGTGGCCCCGGGGCAACCCGGGGTTTCCACGGAAACACTTTGATTGGTGCCGGTAACGATGGATGCGCAACCGGAAAGCAGACCCATACCGAGCACAGGTACAATCATTAATTTCGTAATCGACATAACCACTCCACGTTTTTTCACTATTGCATAACAGCTTATTGTTGCAGGCTCAGGGAAGAGGATTGCAGTACTTCAAAGGTATCAAGCGCTGCATCATTCACTAATTTGGCAATGGCTTCATGCACTGCCTTATTGACTTCATCGCCGGGAGAACCACTCATGAAATAGGTCTTACCGTCATACAGACCGGAGGCATAGTGCTTATCCAGCAAGGGTTCACCATTGGCATGGAGTACGGTGACATGAATGCCCACATCCACTTGCGGGGTAATGGCAAAACCTGCATTTTTCAATTGATTGTATGCATAGGTGAAATTAGTGGATTTCGGTTTTACCACAATGGTGTATTGATCCTGAGCATCGAGGCTTTGCGCATAGTCCGCGCCATTCTCGAAAATATTGGCAAACGCTCTGGTGGCCAAGCGATGGATGATTTCACCCAGATGCACTGTCAGGGTAGTGCCGCCACCGGTAAAACTGGTGGGATGCCCACTGAATATATAAGCCCCGTCTTCTGCCGTGGTATAGATCAGTGCTTTGCCCTGCAGGGGTAAGCTGACGGGAGCTGGCTCATCACCATAACCTGGATTGTAGGTCGCCACAGATGAACAACCCGTAATGACAAGGTACAGCATGGCCATCGCCATGACTTTCATTGAAGACATGATTTCTTCCTTATTTATAAGCGTTTTTTACTGAAAACAGATTTGTTATTCCTGCTACGATTATCTTTTCATTGATGCACAAAGCCTGCGCGCAGCCACTTGCAAGCCTGAAACCATCAGGCATAGCGATTCGAAGAGGATCAAACCCCTGAATGTAACCCGCAAGGTATAGATGGGAATAGTAAGAGGGTGTTCTGCCCACAAACTCCACGTAGGCCGCTTTGTCCTTTACACCGTTAGCTTCCTGTCCACTGGAAGGCGGTGAGGCTTCTATAACTTTGTTTGCGCATAATAGCATTATCGAAGGTGGATGTCTGTACGAAAATGCTTACAGAAAACCTGGGTCAGAAACCAGTTTTCTCTAATATACCTACTTCGCTTACATCACATAATACATCGCTACCGGCCCCACCTCTTCTCGCTTGTCGCCTCGTCACTCACTTCATCTAAATACCGCTCATATTCTTCTATATCATAAAAACACGGCTCTCTATTATGGCCACGCTGCAATAACCTGTTGCGGTATATCGTGTAATACAAATCGGAGTTTTCGAGATACACGCTGACTTCCTTATCAGTTAGCGTTTAGTATGGCGAAAGGACAGTATTAGCAAATTCTGGTTTCTGACCCGGGTTTTCTGACCCGGGTTTTCGTGGCTGCAGGAGATTGCCGCGTCGCTATCACTCCTCGCAAAGACGGGGTTTTTATACTCTGTGAGTGTTATTCGGGTCAGTCACCAATTTATTTTTCGAATCACAGCTATCCGCAATGTATCACTGCCTGGCAGGCACATGATTTTTATTATTGGAATTCACATCACAAGTTGACCGTTTCTGCTGAAAAACTGCCCACATTATTCAACCGGCGCCACAGTGAACGATTAACGCGCCGCCATTATTCTGTTTTATGTAAATACACAGCGACAGGATACAACTTGAGCAGCACCGGCATGGGTATCAACCCCATTCGCCAGCTGCGCTGGCTCCTACAGGGGGTGGATTTTCACATCAGGGGGTATGGACTCCACCTGTAGGAGCGAGCAGAGCTCGCGAACCGGTGCTTGCCGCCTTTCAACAAAATACCAAGGGTTCGCAATATGCTTAATGCGTTTCAGCGATATCAGAACGGAATATCATCATCAAAATCCGCACCGCTGCTGGAGGCCGGCGCAGGGGCGGAGGAAGAACCACTGTCTTGATTGAAATTACTGGAGCCGCCGCCACCGCGTCCACCACCGCCCAGCATCTGCATTTCATTGGCGACGATTTCCGTGGTGTAGCGGTCGTTGCCGGATTTATCCTGCCACTTGCGGGTGCGCAGGCTGCCTTCCACATAGATCTGCGAACCCTTCTTCAGGTATTCGCCGACGATTTCCGCCAGGCGGCCAAAGAACACCACATTGTGCCATTCGGTGCGGTCTTTCTGTTCACCCGTCTGTTTATCCTTCCACTGCTCCGAGGTGGCAATGGTAATATTGGCGGCGGCGCTGCCACTGGGCATGTAACGGACCTCCGGATCCTTGCCCAGGTTACCTACCAGAATGACCTTGTTTATTCCCCGCGCCATAGCGTTCTCCCGAATCGGTTCCCAAAATCGAATGTGCCGGCAGCGGCGCCCGGCCGCTGCAAAACCCCATCATACCTGTAGCCTGAAAACATTGTCAGCCCTACACCTCACACCTTCTGTTGAGCGCAGGCTTCCAGGGCCGCTTCATCCAGGGCGTGGTGATCCACCTTGAGGTAAGCCACCCCTTCCCGGGCCACCACCACGGCTTCCGCCACCCCCTGCACCGCCGTCAGCCGGCTCACCAGGCGTTGCGCCTGGCGTTCATCCACAGGCTCGATGTGCAACAGGTAACTGCTCAGATAGCGTGGATTTTTCATGGTCAGGGCCACCACAAACCAGACAACCGCGGCCAGGGTGGCAAACAGGAACACCGCATGGGTGCCGAATTCCGCGTGCACCGTCCCCCCCACCGCGCCACCGAGAAAGGCCCCGAGAAACTGGGCGCTGGAGTAAAACCCCATGGCCGTGCCTTTACTGTCGGGTGGCGCCATTTTGGCCACCAGGGAAGGCAGGCTGGCTTCCAGCAAATTGAAGGCGGCATAAAACACAAACAGCCAGAGGATCAGATATTGCTCGGAGCCCCCCTGCCAGAACAAGCCCAGCTCCGCCAACCCCAGGGTAACGATGGCCCCGAGAAAAACCGGACGCATACGGCGCTTTTTCTCGGCAATGATGATAAAAGGCACCACCGCCACCATGGCGGCTACCAGCACCGGCAGATACAGCTTCCAGTGCAGGGCGGGATCCATGCCCACTTCATCGCGCAACACCAGGGGCAATACCACAAACGTGGCGGTAAGAATCATATGCAATACCAGGATACCCAGGTCCAGGCGCAACAATTGGCCATTGCGTAACACGCTGGCAAATTGGGCCGGGATGGGCTCGGCATCGCGGTGAATACGGCTGCTTACGGGTTGTGGCACCAGGATCAGTAATACGGCAATACCGCCCAGTGCCAGCAGGGCAGTGAGCCAGAAGATGCCGGGCACCCCGATCCAGGTATTCAGCAGGGGCCCCAGCACCATGGCCAGGGCAAAGGAAACCCCGATGCTCATGCCGATCACTGCCATGGCCTTGACGCGGTGCTCTTCCCGGGTGAGATCGGCCGTAAGGGCCATGATGGCGGCGGCAATGGCACCTGCTCCCTGCACCGCCCGGCCCAGGATCACGCCCCAGATACTGTCGGCGCTGGCGGCCATGACGCTGCCCAGGGCAAAGATCAGCAGCCCGGCCACGATCACCGGCTTACGGCCCAGGCGATCCGAAAGCAGGCCAAAGGGAATTTGCAGAAGAGCCTGACTCATGCCATAGGCGCCAATGGCAATGCCCGCCAGGGCTGGCGTAAAGCCTTCCAGGTGTTCGGCATAGAGGGCGAATACCGGCAAAATCATGAACAACCCCAGCATGCGCAGGGAATAAATCCCCGCCAGGGAAAAGGCTGCCCGTGCCTCTACAGCGGTCATTCCTTCCTGCCCGTCATGGCCACCCTTCATTCTCTGGAGTTTCCTTTGCTGCCAACACCTGAAACGCCGTATAGTAACAGGTTCGATTTGCGGCAGAAATTCACTATGGACATCATTCGTCTTCGCGGTGCGCGTACTCATAATCTGCAGAATATTGACCTGGAACTACCCAGGGACCGGCTCATTGTGTTTACCGGCCTTTCCGGCTCGGGTAAATCCTCCCTGGCGTTTGACACTATATACGCCGAAGGACAAAGGCGTTATGTGGAATCCCTCTCCGCCTATGCGCGCCAATTCCTGTCCATGATGGAAAAGCCCGATATCGATCACATCGAAGGGCTTTCCCCGGCCATTTCCATTGAACAGAAATCCACTTCCCATAACCCGCGCTCCACCGTAGGCACCATCACGGAAATCTATGATTACCTGCGCCTGCTGTTCGCGCGGGTGGGCACTCCACGCTGCCCGGAACATGACACCACCCTGGAAGCCCAGACCGTGAGCCAGATGGTGGATCTGATCATGGCCCTGGAACCCGACACCCGAATCATGCTGCTGGCTCCCGTGGTGCAGGGGCGCAAGGGGGAGCATGCCCATGTGCTGGAAGAGTTGCGTGCCCAGGGCTTCATTCGCGCCCGCATCGATGGCCAGGTGGTGGACCTGGACCAGCCGCCGAGCCTGGATTTACGCAAAAAGCACAGCATCGAAGCCGTGGTGGACCGCCTCAAGGTGCGCCAAGACATTCAGGTACGGCTGGCGGAATCCCTGGAAACCGCGCTGCGCCTCTCCGATGGGCTCGCCCGGGTGGCCTTCATGGATGACGAATCCCGTGAAGAACTGGTGTTTTCCGCCAAGTTCGCCTGCCCCCAGTGCGGCTATTCCATTACCGAACTGGAACCACGACTGTTTTCCTTCAACAATCCCGTGGGCGCCTGCGCCACCTGCGATGGCCTGGGAGTGCGCCAGACTTTTGATCCCCAGCGGGTAGTGGCCTATCCCCACCTCAGCCTGGCGGGGGGCGCGGTACGCGGCTGGGATCGCCGCAATGCCTATTACTTCCAGCTCATCAGTTCCCTGGCGGATCACTACCAGTTCGATATTGAAACCCCCTTTGAAGAATTGCCCGAAGCCACGCAAAAGGTCATCCTCTATGGCAGTGGCAAGGAAATCATTGAGTTTCAATACATCAATGACCGTCATGGCTTTGCCACCCGCAAGCATGCCTTTGAAGGCATCATTCCCAACCTGGAACGCCGTTACCGGGAAACCGAATCCAATGTGGTGCGGGAAGAACTGGCCAAGTACCTCAGCACCCATGCCTGTGCCGACTGCAAGGGCACCCGCCTCAACCAGGCCGCCCGCCATGTGTTTGTCACCGGCAAGCGCATTCATGATATTACGGCCATGCCCGTGGGCGAGGCGCAAACCTTTTTTGCCAAGCTGAAACTCCCCGGGCGGCGCGGCGAAATCGCCGGCAAGATCCTCAAGGAAATCGGCGAACGTCTGGATTTTCTGGTGAACGTTGGCCTCGATTACCTTTCCCTGGAACGCAGCGCCGATACCCTGTCCGGGGGTGAAGCACAGCGCATTCGCCTGGCGAGCCAGATCGGCGCCGGCCTGGTGGGGGTGATGTATATTCTCGATGAACCCTCCATTGGCCTCCATCAACGGGACAATGAACGCCTGCTCAATACCCTGCATTTTCTGCGCGACCTGGGTAATACGGTGATCGTGGTGGAACACGATGAAGATGCCATTCGCAGTGCCGACCATGTGGTGGACATCGGCCCCGGCGCCGGTGTGCATGGCGGCAAGATTGTGGCCCAGGGTACGCCCGAAGAAATCATGGCCAACCCCAAATCCCTCACCGGGCAATACCTGTCCGGGAAAAAGGCCATTGAGATTCCCTCCAGCCGCACGACCCCGAATGCCAAGCGACAGCTCCGCATCCTTGGCGCCAGCGGCAACAATCTGCAATCCGTGGATGTAAGCATTCCCCTGGGGCTCATGACCTGTGTTACCGGGGTATCGGGTTCCGGCAAGTCCACCCTCATCAACGACACCCTGTACCTGCACACGGCGCGTGAACTCAATGGCGCCGCCACGGAACCCGCACCGTTTCGCGAAATTCAGGGGCTGGACCAGTTCGACAAGGTGGTGGATATCGATCAAAGCCCCATTGGTCGTACGCCGCGCTCCAACCCGGCCACCTATACCGGCCTGTTCACCCCCATTCGGGAATTGTTTTCCGGCACCCAGGAAGCCCGTTCCCGCGGCTACAAACCGGGGCGCTTCAGCTTCAATGTAAAAGGCGGTCGTTGCGAAGCCTGCCAGGGCGATGGCGTTATCAAGGTGGAAATGCATTTCCTGCCCGATGTCTATGTGCCCTGCGATGTATGCACCGGCAAGCGTTATAACCGCGAAACCCTGGAAATCCGTTACAAGGGCAAATCCATTCATGAAGTATTGGAACTCACCGTGGAAGATGCCTTGGATTTCTTCCAGGCGGTTCCGGTGATTCATCGCAAGCTGCAGACCCTCATGGATGTGGGGCTTTCCTATATCCACCTGGGACAAAATGCCACCACCCTGTCCGGCGGCGAAGCCCAGCGGGTGAAACTCGCCAAGGAACTTTCCAAGCGCGATACGGGCAACACCCTGTACATCCTCGATGAACCCACCACCGGCCTGCACTTCTACGATATCGAGCAATTACTCAAGGTACTGCACCGCTTGCGCGACCATGGCAATACCATTGTCATCATCGAGCATAACCTGGATGTCATCAAAACCGCCGACTGGATCATCGACCTGGGCCCCGAAGGTGGCAATGGTGGTGGCCTTATTATCGCCGAAGGCACACCTGAGGAAATTGCCAACCACCCGGATTCGCATACCGGACGCTTCTTGAAACCCATACTGGCGCGTGGCGATGCAGGCAAGACCCAAAAGTCCAAGGCCAGTAAAGCCCGGGGGAAAAGCAAGAAAAAGACAACCAGGAAACAAACCGCATAGAAATGATACCGCATGGCGACCCACCGACCCGGTGGGTCGCCATGTGAAAAACATACGCAGAACAAGTCTACGTTAAGCACCCGCCTGCGATGGTGTTAGCCCCCATCTTTCTGGACACCCACGGATTGATCCATTGCTTTACTGTTGCTTAGGTTATCTGCAGGTTAAGTGTTTGAGGTAGCGTGGATTAACTCAGATCGATTGGGGTCTGCAATGGATCAATCGGACTAGGTAAGCCTTCGGGAGCGCGAAAATTCGTTGCTCCTGAGGGTGCAAAATTGTGGGTGTCTTGATAGTGGTGGGTGTCTTGATAGTGATAACACACTCTGACGGGCGTCCTGATTAGGATGTGTGGGTGCCCAAATGTGGGTGTCTTGATCAGGGTGGGTCTGCAACCGAAAGGTCAGCGCCAACGTTTACTGATAATGATGCACTGGCATTTCCCTGATTCATGGCGATTTCCACCAAGCCGATGCTGTTTTCATACCAAAAGGCATGTCCTATAGGCACTTCGCAAAAGGTACGGGCATGGGTGATTTGCCGATTGGCAATGGTTACACATGACTTGCTTGTGAGGGTACCGGCTTGGATACCGGTCATCAGGTTTCCGAAGCCATCGACGTAGATAACCTGTGCGAGGTTCTTCTTCCAGGTTGAATCCAGCCGGTTGACAGGGTCCACTTGGGTACCGGGTATGGCATCTCCACAAGCGATGCGCGCCGCTACCGGAGCAAAGATATCCCGGCCATGAAAGCTGTTGGATAGGTGTTCCGGATCATAGCTACTATCAAACCAGTGCAATTGTTTTGCCCGTTGCGCTACCACATTGAACAGGCCATTGTCCGGGCCCACAAACCATTGGCCGTCGGCTTGTACTATGGCACCCCGGCGTTTGCCGCCCACGCCGGGGTCCACCACGGCCAAAAAGACCGCGCCCGATTCGAATTCCTGGGCGAGTGCCGCCAGTAAATAGGCAGCCGGCTGAATGGCGAAGCCGGGCACATCATGCATCAGATCGATGCGCGGGATTTGTGGTGCTGCGCGCTGCAGTACCCCATGCAGCAAGCCCACATAGGGTCCACTTACTCCATAGTCGGTGTACAGTACGATCATTGCTCGGCCTCATGCGCCAACCACCTGGTACTCTCGCTATAACGCAAAAAGCCGGGCAATGCCCGGCTTTTTGTTGAGTAGCGACTACAGGACTACTCGGCGTTGCTCTCGGCAACGGGACGATCCACCAGTTCCACCAGCGCCATGGGGGCACTGTCACCGGCACGATAGCCCATTTTCAAAATGCGCAGGTAACCACCGGGGCGATCCTTGTAACGAGGACCCAGCTCATTGAACAGCTTGGTCACCACGTCGCGATCACGTAGGCGGGAAAAGG